>URJC01000262.1 GCA_900548135.1 uncultured Odoribacter sp.
TATCATTAAAGTTGAAAGAAATATTGAATCAAGTGTTTATTAACTAAGTCGGTACAGAAGTTTAAAAACGGGAAATTTTAATTATAGGACGGCCCGGATTACAGGTTACAGGTTGTGGATTGTAAAAGAGGGGGAACTCCCCAATGTTTACGAGTCTGGAAAAACAACTTGGTAACCTGTAATTTATTTGGGGAATAGGTAGTGATTGTCCTGGATTATATAGCCGATTGTCTTAATTTGCTTTTTGACGTATCAGTCGAAGCGATTAAAATCAAAAATATTGTACTACCTTTGCAGCAATAAATTTGAATAAAGAAGTTGAATACAAAGGATTTATTGCAAAAATACCTGTCTGCGAGAGTAATCGGCAAGCTGACTTCCAAATTAACTTCTGCCGGGGACAGGAAATATAAACTCATCAACAATGCCGGTTCAGTCACTCCTTTATTGATAGGAGCGATGCGTATTACGCGTCCGGGGATACGTATTGTGGTATTGAACGACCGGGAAGAGGCTGCCTATTTTTATAATGATGTGGTTGCCTTTGCTGATGAAAAACAAATTGCTTTTTTGCCGTCTTCTTATCGGCGGATGGTGAAGGAGGAAGAAAAGGATAATGATTCAGTATTGGTTAGGACAGAAGTATTGAGCAACCTGAGCAACGGAACTATAGATACGTTAATTACTTTTCCGGAAGCTTTGGCTGAGAAAGTGGTAGATCGTTCGGTGTTGACTGATATGTCGATGGTGGTTAAACAGGGAGAACAGCTTTCTATTTCTTTTATTGAAAATCTGCTGGTCGAATATGGGTTTGATCGGAATGATTTTGTGTATGAACCGGGACAGTTTTCAATTCGGGGGAGTATTGTGGATGTCTATTCATTTGCAGAAGAACAACCTGTGCGGATTGATTTTTTTGGGGATGAGGTGGAATCAATCCGTTTCTTTGATGTGGAGACTCAGTTATCTGAACAGCGTGTGGAACAGGTTTCAATTGTTCCGGATCTGAGCGGATTGTCGGAAGCAGGGAATTGTAAACATACCGATTTATTTTCTTATTTCTCCCTGAAACCGGTTTGGTGGATTAAGAATGGAATGTTTTTGCATGATAAAGTAAAAGCATTAAACGGGGAAGCGGGGGAACATTTGATAACTTCTGAAGAGGTTTTGATGGATTATATCGATTCTTGTCCGGTAGTGGAATGGGGACCTGATATGTATTTCCGTGGAGAGACCGTGGATGTCGGATGTGAAGCCCAACCACCAACCAATAAACATTTTGATTTGTTGGCAGAGACGTTGCAATCTCGTCAGGCTAATCGTTATCAGCTATACATTTGCTCTAACAATGAGATGCAGATACAGCGAATCCGCGATATTTTTAAAGATAAAGGATATCAACTTGATTTTACTTGGTTGGAAGGAGTGATTCATGAAGGTTTTTCGGATGCGAATGAAAAAATAAGTATATACACAGAACACCAGATTTTCGACCGCTATCATAAATACCGCTTACAGACGACCCGTATTCGGCAAGGGAGGGAATCAATTACTTTAAGTGAATTGCAAAATCTTCATCCAGGGGATTATGTTGTGCATATTGATCATGGAATTGGACGTTTCGGCGGATTGGTGAAAATCAATAATGATGGAAAAGAGCAGGAAGCTATTCGTTTGGTTTATAAAAATAATTCAGAATTGTATGTAGGACTTCATTCTTTGCATAAAATTTCTAAATACAAGGGTAAGGATGGTGTACCGCCGGTAGTAAATAAACTGGGAGGGGATGCCTGGAATAAATTGAAACAAAAGACCAAATCCAGGGTAAAGGATATCGCCCGGGAGCTGATTGCTTTGTATGCGCGGCGGAAAAAAGAAGAGGCGTTTGCATTTTCCAAAGATAGTTATTTACAGGAGGAAATGGAGGTTTCGTTTATGTATGACGAGACCCCTGATCAGATGAAAGCTATTGAAGCGGTTAAGGCAGATATGGAAAAACCGCAGGTGATGGATCGATTGATATGCGGGGATGTGGGGTTTGGTAAGACTGAGGTGGCCATCCGGGCGGCATTTAAAGCTGTGGCAGATAGTAAACAAGTGGCTTTATTAGTACCTACAACGGTATTGGCCTATCAACATTACAATACTTTTTTGAAACGTTTGGAAGGGATGCCTTGCCGGGTGGAGTATATTAGCCGGATGAAGAAAAGCAGTGAAATAAAAAAGATATTAAATGATCTGAAAGAAGGAAAAGTTGATATTATCATCGGTACCCACCGTTTAACCAGTAAAGATGTCCTTTTTAAGGATTTGGGCTTGTTGATCATTGATGAAGAACAGAAGTTTGGGGTGGGGGTAAAAGAGAAGTTGAAACAGATGAAATTGAATGTAGATACGCTGACCATGACAGCTACCCCAATTCCCCGGACATTACAGTTTTCTCTGATGGGTGCGCGGGACATGTCGATTATCCGTACTCCTCCGCCCAACCGTTATCCGATTGTGACAGAACTTCATCGTTTTGATGAACAATTGATTAAAGAAGTTATTTTGTATGAAATGTCCCGGAATGGGCAAGTGTTTTTTATCCATAACCGGGTAGAGACAATCCGGGATATTCAGGGGATGTTGCAACGGGTTATTCCTCAGGTGAAAACTTGTGTAGCACATGGACAGATGTCAGGGGAGGAACTGGAAAAAGTAATGCATGATTTTGTTCGGGGTGATTATGATGTATTGATTGCAACTACGATAATCGAATCCGGGTTGGATATTCCGAATGCCAATACGATGATTATTAATCAAGCCCAAAATTACGGGTTGAGTGATCTGCATCAATTGCGGGGGCGTGTGGGGCGTTCCAATAAGAAAGCTTTTTGTTATTTATTGACTCCGCCGCTGGATATGGTCAATCCGGAAGCCCGGAGAAGGTTGAAAGCGATTGAAGATTTTAGCGGTTTGGGAAGTGGGTTTAATATAGCGATGCAGGATTTGGATATCCGGGGGGCTGGTAATATCCTGGGAGCTGAACAGTCAGGTTTTATCGCAGAGATTGGATATGAAACCTATCAACGGATTTTGAATGAGGCATTATTGGAGCTCCGGGAAGAAGAATTTCCGGGTATGGTGGAAGATACAACTGAACAAAAGCAAGACTTTGTTGCCGATTGTGTCATTGAGTCGGATTTTGAAGCGTTGATACCAGATACTTATGTCGAGAATATCAGTGAACGTATCCGGTTATACCGGGAACTGGACAATATTACGGATGAACCGGGTCTGGAGAAGTTTGCAAAAGAATTGTGTGACCGCTTTGGAGAATTGCCGCAACAGGTAGAGGGATTGATGGAAATTGTACGTACCCGTAGATATTGTCTTGAATTAGGTGTGGAACGTTTACTGGTGAAGAACGGGAAGATGATTATGTATTTTGTCGGAGAACAGACATCTCCATTTTACCAATCGCCGGTGTTTGCTGCTGTGTTGAGATTTGTGCAACAACAAATACTGCCTTGTCGTTTTAGTGAAAGAAATGATAAGTTATCACTTATTTTTTCGGATGTGACCCATGTGATGACAATGGCGGGATATGTGAAGAAAATGTGGGAAGGGGTAAGGGGTTAATGATGAGGGAGTGGGAAGAATGTGTAATGATTGAAATCAATTTTTGAAAGTCATGAATTTAGTTGTGGATGCGGGGAATACTCGTATGAAATATGCGTTTTTTGATGAGAATCGGTTTGTAGAGGCTAAATATCAGGCAGATGAACTATTTGAAGATATTGGCAGGTGGAAAGAAACAGCTACAGGACTCCATATTTTGCTTTCAGGGAGCGGTAGGGTACCGGAAGGGACCCGAATGTTACTGAAAGAGTTGGCTGATTCTTTTTGGGAGGCTTCACCACAAATGAAATTGCCTTTGCAATTAGGATATGCAACTCCGCAGACATTGGGTTTTGACCGTATTGCTAATTGCGTCGGTGCAATGAGGTTCTACCCAGGTTGTCCGTTACTGGTTATTGACTCAGGTACCTGTATAACCTATAATTATGTAAGTGACGGAGGAATATTTTTAGGGGGGAATATTTCTCCCGGATTGGAGATGCGGTTCCGGGGCTTGCATCAATATACAGCCCGTTTGCCTTATGTCTCGCCGGATGAAAACTATGGAGGAATGGGGCGTACGACAGAAGAAGCTATTCGGAACGGTGTGATGGACGGCATGCTTTTTGAAGTAGAAAATTATATCAGGCATTTTAAAGAAAC
>URJC01000263.1 GCA_900548135.1 uncultured Odoribacter sp.
TGTACACCATAAAAACCCCTCCCAAACCTGGTTTCCAGGATTATGTATTGTCCCAGCCTGTAAAATACAGATATCTTCGCTTTAAGTCTCCCGATGAACATCCTCATGCAAACGTCGGGACTGTAGAATATTTGACTGACCGGAAATATGGGTATACCAATGTTGGTAAACCTGTGCCTTTGACGGTATGTTCTCCGGCGGAGGCAGCAGATAGTGGTACCGGCAGGCAGTGGGTAAAACTGATGGACGCTCCCTGGGAGAAAATGAAACGCCGTCCGGAAGCAGACGGTAATATGCAGACAGCTCCTTCGGCCTACCGTATGGTGACCATGTGCCTGAAACAACCTCAGATCGTATGCCGTATTCGTTTTGCACCTAAAAATGCGGATAATGGGATTCATAGGGGCGAGGAGTATGAATTGTTTTATTGGGATAAAGGATGGCATAGTTGTGGTTATCAGATACCCCAGTATGAATATCTGGAATTTGACCATGTGCCTCAGAATACTTTGCTTTGGCTTAGAAATTATTCGTCCGGAACAGAGGAGATGCCTTTTATTATGAAAGATGGTGAACAGGTATTCGTATATCCGGATATTATTCCATAGCATCCTGTTTCCATAAATGGCATTCCAGTTGGTAGTAGCCTCCGGTTTGATTGAGCAGATGGATTCCGGGATCCTGTTGTTCGATGATCTTCCGGAGTTTACTGATATACCTGCGAAGTTCGGAGACTTCTTTGCGATATCCCCAGATGGCAAAAGACAATTCTTCCGGCGGAACAAATTCATTCATATGTACGCACAGTTGTTTCAATAGCGTGCCTGCGGTACGGTTTAAAGGGTAGGCTCTGTTTTTGATCGTAATGATGTAAGTTGAAGCATTAAAGGTTGTGACAGGTGAAAGTTGGTATTCAGGGTTTTGTTGTTCTTTACACCGATAAGCCTGACGCAAGGCATTCCGGAGCATGGCAACCAACTCGGGTATACTTCTGTCTTTGCCGATATGATGGAGTACCCCGTAATTCATCGTTTCAATAACGGTTTCTGGTTCCACATGGGCACTGTATACGATCACCGGAAACCAGGGGGACTGGCGTTGTATAGCGCGGATGACTTCAAGGCCTTCTTTTTCCTGTTGAAGGTCCAGATCAACCATGACCAATTCGGGACGGTATTCCCTGAATAGCTTTTCTGCTTTTGCTGCTGTGGGAGCAATGACTGTTTCAAAGCCTTCATTAGCCAGACGCATCCGGATTAGTCCGGCATAATCGGTATCATCTTCCACATATAATAATTTAATGGCATTCATTCGTATTTTATCGTTTTTGAGGGATGGTTATCGTAAATTCTGTTCCGTGCATTCCGTCACTCTTGACTGAAATATGTCCGTGATGGGCCAATGCAACTGCTTGCACATAATAAAGTCCCAGACCAAATCCTTTGTGTTGCCGGTCAGTCATATATCGCCGTCCCCGGTAATTTTCCCGGAAAATTTGCTGCTGTTCTTCCAGGGGAATGCCAAATCCGTTGTCGGTGATGGTGATTATTGTTTTCGTTTTCTCCTGGAAGCAACGGATGTAAATTTGGGTGTCATTCCCGGAATATTTTATGGAATTCCCGATCAGGTTACCGAGGGCTCCTTCAAGCAAAGTGGGATCAGCCAGGATCCATAGTTCAGCTTGTTGTTCTAACGTAATGGTTACTTTTTTCTCGGGTTGGTTTTGGGTATAAACTTTAGCTAGTTCACGGATCATTGCTGTGATATTGAATTTTTCATAGTGTGCAACTAAGCCATAGGCATTTACTGATACCGATAGCAAGTGTTCGATATCTTTCAGGACATTGGCTGCTTTTTCTTCACATTTATTGAAAGCTTGTTGGCGTTCTTCGGCCGAAAGTTCCAGTGTTCCGATACTTTCTAATTGTTGTTTGAGGAAGATAATCGGTGAACGTAAGTTATGCACTAAAGTATGAGTAAACTTTTTCCGGTATTCTCCGGTATTTTTTTCATTTCTCAACTGGACGAATAAAGTTGAGGTGGATACTATTAATAGAAAGAATAAGCCTAATGTGGTAATTACTTTATCCCATACCTGATACCAGAAGTAGGATAAAGGGTAAATGAAATCGGCTGTAAGCAAGTGATGTTCCAGAAAACCCAGAAGAATTTCCTGATGTACTGCCCAAAGGGATAGTGAGGGGCCGGTGTTTTGATATTGATCCAGTATTTTCCCTTCAGCATCAGTTAATGTAAGGGTGAAAGGCGGTATAAAGTTCTGGTAACGGAAAGATTCTTTTAGTAATGATGCAAGACTGTCCAAACTCCATACATTCATATCACGAATGTCGTAATTTCCTTGACAGAGTAATCGTTCTGTGTCTGTATGCTGCGGAAGATAAATTATTGTATCGATTGACTGAGATTTTTTCTTAATGAATAGACTGTTATTTGAATAATTATACGAAAGGAAATCAAGAGGTGCTGTAAGAGATTTTGTTAAATTAAGGTGATTAGTCTGGCTTAAGAGTACTGTATAGATATTCGCCTGATAGTCATTCCGGGTGTTATAAAAAATTTCGCATAAAGTAAAAATTTGTAATATAGAAAGTAATAATATACTGATAAACATTAACCATTTTCCAATTTTTTCCCGTTTCTCTCTCCAGTTCTCAAAAATTGCAATCATTTTTGCTATATATATAATTAGTTTTTATTGAATGAACCTTTTATTTTTGTTGGACAAAGTTAAAAAAACAATAAAAATGAACAAGACAAAGTTGAGAATCTTGAAAATAGGAATCGTCGTTTGTACCTTTCTTATATTTTTAATTTGGTCCTTAAGTTATGCTGAAGCCGCATTTGTTGCTGACAATGTTGAAGCTTTGACAAGAAAAGAAATTTATCTTGAAACTGTTTGTACCCGTGCAGGAGGGCTTTGTCGAATGGATGCAACTGCTGTAGTAAATGGAATTTCTTTTCCAATAGATAGATAATTATGAATAAATTGTTTTATTTATTGGCAATTATAGGGTTACTAGTTGCTTGTTCCTATGAAGGACAGGAAATTCCCGGAGAAACTTTACCTGTGGTGGATGGTAGTATTGTGAAGACGACAGAAATAGTTTCCCTGTCTGATTATCAGATCCACGAACCTTCAGGGCTTCTGAAATCCGGGCAGCAAATGATAGTCGGTGACCGGATGAATTATGATCATGTTTACCGGATAAATTTGAATGATGGTAGTAGAGAAGGGATGTTGCCCCGGGTTCGTACCCGTGAAGGCGGGGTGACGATGTTTCAATCTTTGGCTTCCGATGGGCGGGGAGGATGGACGGTTTTGGATTGCAGGAATGGAAAATTGGATTGTACTTCTTCGGTATTAACTCGTGAGGGTAGCGGGAGTTCTGTTCAATTACCGAAGGAAGTCCGGCATTTATGGGCAACCCGTGCAGGAAACTATATTGTGGCTACCGGTATTTATCCGGAAGGTCGTTATTTACTTTATTCTCTGGAAGATGGACAAAGTCATTACAGTGTTACTTACCCGGATCATCCTTGGTATCCGGCATTGCAGGAACGTACTAAAGCCTTCCTGTATGCAAGCAATGTCCTGAGGGCGCGTCCGGATGGGGAGGCTTTCGTTTGTGCTGACATGTATAGCGGAATTATGGATATTTGCCGTATAAATGATGGTGAAGTGAGTTTGATCCGGCGGTTGATATACCATTATCCTCGGGTGCAAATTGCTGGAAAAGGAGATTGGCCCCAGGTTGTTTACTCGAAGGATAATCGTTTCGGTTTTACAGATGTATGTGTCACTGAGAAAAGTATTTATGCTTTATATTCCGGTTTGACTTACCGGATGGAAAAGGAAAATTTCCAGTACTGCCGGACATTGATTGAAGTTGGGTGGGATGGTATTGTTAAAAGTACCCGTTCCATTGATGTGGCCCTGACGCAGCTAACTTATGATGCACAGGAAAAAACATTGTATGGCATTGCCTGGAACCCGGATGCTACTTTGGTACGTTTAACTTCTAATTGAAAATAGAATGCGGCGCATTGGAATTATAACGGCCATCCTTTTTATCGGTTTGATCGTTCTGGGTATCGGTTATTTTTACCTGTTTCCGGAAAACAGCGTTTTTGCAACGCCTCATACATTGCCGACCTCTCTCCGGATTGAACGTGATACGCTGGCATTGGGAACAGTGAAGTATGGTGAAAAACGTCAGGTTTCTTTCCGTATCTGTA
>URJC01000264.1 GCA_900548135.1 uncultured Odoribacter sp.
CGCTTATGCTCCGTGTATCAACCATGGTCTGAAAGCCAGTATGGGTAAATCACAGCAGGAAGAGAAAAAAGCTGTTGATTGTGGTTACTGGCAGTTGTACCGTTACAACCCCATGCTGGAAGCTGAGGGTAAGAATCCGTTTGTTTTAGATTCTAAAGAACCGGATTATTCTAAATTCCGTGAATTCCTGATGGGTGAAGTTCGTTTTAACTCCCTGATGAAGGCGACTCCGGAAGATGCAGAACGTCTGTTCCAGGAAACAGAAAACGATGCGAAGTGGAAGTTGAATGGTTATAAACGTCTGGCTGCCATGGAATACGGTAAATAAGTCTTTTTTGCTTATTCATAATAGATGGAGGTCACTCGTAGCGAGTGGCCTCTTTTTGTGATGGCATGGGGCGGTGGAGATAGGTATCATAAATTTTTTGACGGTTTGGTGACCGAAAGTAAAGAAGAGCGAATATGGATAAAGATTTGTAGTTTTGCGTTAGTTTTTGTTACTTCGCGAAAGTGAAATTAATCCTTAATTTATGAAGAGAGTACTTATATTATTAGTTATCCTGTTGGCTTATTGGCAGGTAAATGCTGCAGAACAGAAAATGATCCGGATTTCGACAGATGCAACGGACTTGATTTTAGTGGTAGCACCGAACGGACGCTTATATCAAACCTATTTGGGAGACAGATTGCTGCATGAACAAGACCTTAGAAATTTGTCCTCTCCCCGTGGTTGGGAAGTATATCCGGGTTCCGGGGCTGAGGATTATTTTGAACCGGCATTGGCAATAACGCACAATGATGGAAATATGACTACAATCTTAAAATACATTTCTTCTGAATCCCAATCGGTAGAGGGAGGGACAGAAACAGTTGTCCGTTTGCGTGACGAACAGTATCCTGTTGAGGTGGCTTTACATTATGTTGCTTATCCGCATGAAAATGTGATTAAAGTTTGGAGTGAGATACAACATTCGGAAAAGAAACCGGTGGTGTTGTCCCGTTATGCTTCTGCTATGCTTTATTTTTCAGATGCTAAATATTTCCTGACAGAATTCAGCAGTGACTGGGCAAAAGAAGCTCAAATGAGTACTCAGCAGTTGCAATTTGGAAAAAAGATTCTGGATACGAAATTGGGGAGTCGGGCAGCGATGTTTGTACATCCTTTTTTCGAATTGGGATTTGAGCAGCCTGCCAGGGAACATCAGGGAAAAGTGATGCTGGGAACTATCGGGTGGACCGGTAATTTTCAGTTCACTTTTGAAGTAGACAATCAGGGTAATTTAAGGGTCATTCCTGCGATAAATCCTTTTGCTTCAAATTATGAGCTAAGGTCTGGAGAGGTGTTTAAAACTCCTGAATTTGTATTTACGTTTAGTAATGAAGGGACGGGTAAAGCAAGCCGTAATATCCATGCTTGGGCCCGGAAATATCAGTTAAAAGATGGCATGGGTGGTCGGTTGACTTTATTAAATAACTGGGAAAATACCGGATTTAATTTTAATGAGCAAATATTGGGCGACCTGATGAAAGAGGCAAAACATTTGGGGGTGGATCTGTTTTTATTGGATGACGGTTGGTTTGCTAATAAATATCCACGGCAGAATGACCGGGCTGGGTTAGGCGATTGGGAGGTTACTCATAATAAACTGCCCGGAGGAATTCCTGCTCTGGTTAAGGCTGCCCAGGACGCCGGTGTGAAGTTTGGAATCTGGATAGAACCGGAAATGGTGAACCCCAAAAGTGAGTTGTTTGAAAAGCATCCGGAATGGGCTATTCATTTACCTAACCGGGAGATTTATTACTATAGGAATCAGTTGGTATTGGATATGAGTAATCCCAAAGTACAGGATTATGTATTTGGGGTGGTGGATCGGATCATGACAGAAAATCCCGAAGTTGCTTTCTTTAAATGGGATTGTAATAGTCCGATTACCAATGTATACTCTCCTTATCTGAAAGAAAAGCAAAATCAACTTTATATTAACCATGTACGTGGTATTTATAATGTGTTTGAAAGGGTGAAAGAAAAATATCCGGATGTACCGATGATGTTGTGTTCCGGTGGTGGTGCCCGTTGTGATTATGAGGCATTGAAATATTTTACAGAATTTTGGTGTAGTGATAATACTGATCCGGTGGAACGTTTGTATATCCAATGGGGCTTTTCTCAGCTCTTTCCGGCAAAAGCTATGTGCGCACATGTTACCAGCTGGAATAGAAAAACTAGTGTGAAATTTCGTACAGATGTTGCTTCCATGTGTAAACTGGGATTTGATATGGGATTGAAAGAATTGAGTAAGGAGGAAATGGCTTATTGTGTACAAGCTGTGGCTAATTTTAAGCGTTTGCAAACAGTTATTTTAGATGGCGATCAGTATCGCTTGGTATCTCCTTACGAAGGTAATCATATGTCAGTGATGTATGTTGGGCAAGATCAAGCTAAAGCTGTGCTTTATGCTTATGACATTAATCCCCGGTTTCAGGAGAAATTGTTTCCTGTGAAATTGCAAGGATTGGATCCCGCCAAGATGTATAAGGTGGAAGAAATTAATCTTATGCCTGGACGAAAGTCAAATTTAAATGCTAACGGTAAAGTATTTTCTGGTGATTATCTGATGAAAGCAGGGCTACCTGTATTTACGACCGGACAAAATCGGAGCCGGGTTGTAGAGATTACTGCCCAGTAATTTTTGTATACCCTGTTTCTTTCTTTAGCTTTATAAAAAGAAAGAAACAGGGTATTTTATTACCTTAGAAGCATACAAACTACAAAATATGACTCCAAAGGACATTATTAGCCTGTTCGACGCCATTTGTATATGCGGGGAACAACATTTAGACCGTAATGTAAAACATGCTTTTGCAGCAGATCTGATGAGTGATGTTTTACGATTGAATACTGAAGATTTGTTACTGATTACTGGTATGGCCAATTTGCAGGTTATCCGTACGGCAGAAATGTCGGATATTCCTTTTATCCTTTTCGTGAGAGGCAAAAATGTCACTTCTGAAATGGAAGAACTGGCCAAAGAGAACGGGATCATGTTGTTACAATGTAAACAAAGTATGTTCAAAGTTTGTGGGGAATTATATAAAGCAGGTTTGCCACCTGTATATTGATAAGGAAGGAACATGATGGAATTTAATTTTAATCTGGAGGGAGGAAATTTTTCCCGTGCCGGTACAGCTTCCAGTGAAGTAAAAAAGATCCTGAAACAACTCAATGTCGATCCTGGCTTAATAAAAAGGATTGTCGTAGCACTTTATGAAGCCGAAGTCAATGTTGTTGCACATGCCTGGGAAGGAATTATGAATGTGGTATTTGATGGGAAATCCATTGTGGTAACGGTCACGGATAAAGGTCCGGGTATACCCGATATCAATCTGGCTATGCAGGAAGGGTATTCTACAGCCTCACCGGAAGTTCGGGAAATGGGTTTCGGGGCGGGAATGGGGCTCCCCAATATGAAAAAAAACTGTGATAAATTAAACATTGAATCAACCGTAAACGTTGGCACTAAAGTGACTATGGTGACTTATTTACAATAAACACAGGGCCTGATTGTATCCAACAGATTGCCCGTTGGTGAAACAGGACAGCTTTCAAATCAGAGCAATCTTTAATTAAATACAGGATGGGAAACGAAACATTTTATCATGCATTAAAAATCATTTCAGATGTATGCACAGGCTGCACACATTGCATGAACGTTTGCCCAACAGCAGCAATCCGCATAAAACAGGGTAAAGCAACCCTGAATGAAAATGCATGTACGGATTGTGGCATGTGCCTGAAATCCTGTCCGCAACAAGCAATCATCGTAGAACAAGATGATTTCAACCAAATATTCAAGTTTTCTTACCGCATCATCTTGCTCCCGACCGTACTGATTGGTCAATTCGCCGACGATATTACTGAAGAACAAATTTTCTCTGAATTACACAATTTGGGTTTCAATTATGTCATGGAGGTTGACAAAGCCACTGGATTATTAATGGAAGAAACCCAAAATTATATGCGGGAACATACCCATTTACGCCCCTTTATTTCCAGTTTCTGCCCGGCAGTAGTCCGGCTAATACAGGTTCGTTTCCCTTCTTTGATTAACCACATCGTGCGCTTGAAACAAGCAATGGACATTGCTGCCATTTATGCCCGGAAAAAATTCATTGACAAAGGAATTCCTGCAGAAGAAATCGG
>URJC01000265.1 GCA_900548135.1 uncultured Odoribacter sp.
TCGGCGATACGGCTTCTACTGAGCGGCAGATTATGGATGCCATGCGGTTGGTGAGGGATGAATTACAGGATGATTCGCTTTGGGTGGCATTGGAAAGCAAAGCGCTGGAAAAATTTCCGAAAGGGTTGTTGGCACGTGACCGGGCTGCCCGTAAAATTTGTACGAATTTTACTATGAAGAATGATGAACGGATTCCGGCGATTAAGAATTTGATTCGTCAGTTTCCGCCCGAGTTGTATTTGGGATTGCAGAGTGAGGGCGACAAGATGTATTACGATCTGCTGCGCGGGTACGTTTATACGCCGGTTGTGGAGTCGAAAGACTATTCCGCTTTGTATGAGTGTATGAAAGCTTCTCCCTCGTGGTTGTTGGGGACTTACTTTTGGCATTTGGTACAACTCCCCTACCGGAACGGCGAGATGAGTGCAGTAAAACTTCAACCCATTGCTACGGCATTGGTAAATGAAATATTCACTCATCCGCGGGAGGGTGCCGACCGTTTGGTATCTCCTTCGGATTACCGGGCAAATTTGTATAAAGTCCATGCAAATGCTTTTTTCGCTTATGCGCAGATATTGGCTAATTGCGGAGAAAAGGCCGGGGCTTTGGATTGGGTGGAGAAAATCAGATCCTCTTTCGGTTACCGGGATGCCTCGTTCAATGAGTTTTATACCCGGCTGTTGAGCACTACCGGCCATTCCGATGAAGTGATTGCCGTACTGGAAAAGAGTGTCGGAGAAAATGCCGCTACCCAAGCGATGCTGGATGCGTTGCGTGGAGGATATGTGGAAGATCATGGATCGGAACAGGGATTTGAGGAATATGTCGACGGTCTCAAGTCACCGGAAGGACAGCAAGCCCTGCGGGAGAAAGTGAAGCGGGAGATGTGCAAAGAGAAGATTGCCGGCTTTGAAATGAAAAATCTCAAGGGTAAAACCATCCGTTCCCTATCCTTGAAAGGGAAAATTCTGGTACTTGACTTTTGGGCTACATGGTGTGCGCCTTGCAAGGCGGCATTGCCTGCCATGCGTATGGCGGTTCATAAATTCGGCAAGGACAAAGATGTAGCATTTTATTTTGTCACAACACAGGAAAAAGTGTCGGGACTGGCAGAGAAAGTGCAGGAGTTTGTCAAAGAGAAAGGTTACACCGATATGAATTTCGTGTGTGACTTGTCCGGCGACGGGAAAACGAACGACAAGTTGTATAATGCTTTGGCCCGGCAATTCCATTTTTCCGGTATTCCGCTGAAAGTGGTGATTGACGGAGAGGGTAATCTGCGCTGGTATTCTGTCGGATACATGGGTAATCCGACGGCATTGGTGGATGAGATTACTTTTGTCATCGATGAAATCAGAAAAGAAAGTAAATGAAAAATATATTCCTGTTCATTTTTTTATTTGCCTGTTTACAGATATTTCCGGCATCGGCCCGGGAATACCTGTCCCAGGCATCGGATACGGTTGTATTTCCTGTGGGATGCGAAGGTCGTGAGATAACGATAGCAGTTAACGATACCATTTGTTTGTCGGGTACGCTGACTATTCCGGCCGATGGACAGAAATCACATCCGGCGGTGGTTATTATTTCTGGTACGGGACAACAAGACCGGGATGGGACATTCGGTCCTCATCGTCCTTTTTGCCGTATAGCCGCTTATTTGGCTGTACAAGGCGTAGCCGTATTACGGACGGATGATCGCGGTACGGGCCGATCCACCGGTGTGTATGCAGAGGCAACGACCCGTGATTTTGCAGATGATGCCTTGCTGATGGTGGCTGCGCTGAAAAGACAACCGGGTATTGACCCGCAACGCATCGGTCTGCTCGGTCATAGCGAAGGAGGAGCAGCCGTCATGATGGCAGCGAAAAATTCTCCCGATGTGGCATTTGTCATCACTTTGGCAGGTTTGTCGACAGACGGCCTTACTGCTTTGAAACTACAGAATAACGGGTTGATTCGTACGGCTCGCTATCAAAATGATATATGGAAAGAGGCAAACATCGCTTTCCTGGAGCAGTTATTCGGATGGGTAGCGGCCAGCGTTTGGAAGAACCGGTGAAAGCGGAATATTATACATGGTTGAAGCAACAGCCGGATACTCTGTTGAAAATACTGAATCTCAAACATCGGGAAGATATTTACATAAGCCGTTATCTGCAGGCAGCCGACACCCGTTGGTATCGGGAAATGATGGCCTATGAGCCGGCAGATTATGTTCCGTTTGTACGGGTGCCCGTCCTGGCCTTCTACGGAGAAAAGGATGTTATGGTACCTGCTGCTGAAAACAGTGACCATCTTGAACGTTTGCTGAAACAAGGAGGAAACACTTGTTATCGGATTGTCAATATGCCCGGACTCAATCACATGATGCAACATTGCATTTATGGTACTCCTGACGAATACGTCTCTTTAGAAGAGGATATTGCCCCGGAAGTGCTTGGCCGGATAGGGGAATGGTTGAAAGAAAGATATAAATAAAATGCGGTTTTCTGAATTGATTTATTCAGTCGGAAAACAACAATTTAAAGTTCTTTAATTTCTTTGACGGGAAGGCCGGTCAGCTCATGATATCTTTTGCAGCAAAACCTTTTGCTTTCATATTACGGGCGATTTCCAGCTGTTTCATTTTTTCGCCTTCTTTCCGGCCTTTCTCCATTCCTTTTTCCATCCCCTCCTCTATTCCCTTTTCTTTGGCGAAAGCGATTGTCACTAACTGGTCGCGATAGACCTTGATACTTTCGTCGTACTTTTCGCGTTCTTCTTTTGTCAGTGATGCGATGTCGATGATTTTTTCCAGTTTTTCGAATACCGCTTTGCGGGCCTTAAACGGTAATCGGTTTAGTGTTTCCATATTCTTTAATACATAAATCCAGCGTTCAAAATCAGTTATACATTCTTCTTCTTCCTTCGTAAAAGCCGGAAGTTCGATGAAAATAAAGCGTAGCTTATCCGAAAATACCTCGTGTGTATCACGGTCGGAGAGTACGATGTCTGTGCGCAGTTTGCCTGGAGAATCAACCAGACGGAAATTCATGAAGAACACACCGATCCTGAATATGCCGTTCACCTACCAACAGATCGTTCAGAAAGTCGATCAGCAGGTCCTTTGTCATTTCCTGTCCGAAAATGATTTTGAATCCGACATCTGTAAAAGGATTGATAAACTTCGCCATGATAGTTCTGTTTTCATACAAAAAAAGCGAATTTCCTCCGTATGACCAAGCATATCCGTTATTTCCTGCATCCTGTTTCTGCCATACGATATATCCCCTGAAAGAATCGTTAACGGAACAAAATCTCGTATAGACCATGCTACAGTCAATGGTTCCCCGGTGGGTGGAAATACAGATCTCCTGTAAGAATATGGTCGTAGTCTGTCTGAAAAATTGGAAAATATCGTAAAAGTACCTTCTTAAAAGAAAAAATCAATATCTTTGTATCCGATTTTGGTGTCACGATTCTGCTGCTACGGAAAAGTGATGAAAAGGGAATCAGGTGAGAATCCTGGACAGACCCGCTGCTGTAAGCTCTGCTAAAATCTTCAACAATACTTTAGCCACTGTTCTGGAAAGAATGGGAAGGGCGTTTGAAGATTGGAGTAAGTCAGAAGACCTGCCGAAATGATGTATGATTGATAAACCTTCGGGGATTAAGGTTGCTCGATTCGGACTTGATTTTATTTTGCAAAGGGTGTGCTTTACGGCAGGGATTATGCCGGAAAACAATTTCCAGTCAGGATTCTGCAATATGATTTCTTTTCAGGTGAATTTAGATGCAAAATGTTACCGGTAAACGGGGAAGCGCCGGTGGCACATGAATGGGGTGAATTTATGCAAGTTTTTTGAGAGGAAACTTTCACTTTGTTGGGAGTGGCTTTGCCGCTGTTACAACGGATAAACTTGTATGTAATTAACAAATAATAATTTATATCGGTGTAAAACAAATTCAAGATGAAAAGGAAATTTATTTTAACTTCTCTTGCCCTTACGTTCTGTATGGGCATGTATGCAGAGCAATCTGTAACTGTAGAAACCGATTCCATGCGTCGGATAGATTTGGAGGAGGTGATGATCCATGCGACTAAAACCGGAGCTTTATTGAAAGATCTTCCGAACCGGGTAGAGGTGGTGACCAA
>URJC01000266.1 GCA_900548135.1 uncultured Odoribacter sp.
GGGATATTTCTTATACCAGCGAACCAGAGGAAACAACAACCAACACATCACCAAAGCACAGATAATCAGAGCCAGCACATTCTTGGTAATCGAGAAATCCCAAGGCCGGTAATCTTGTCCGGAACTGTTTGTTCCCACGACTTTCCCGGCATAATTCCCCTCCGTAGCCAAATGAAAACCTGACCACGATTCCCCATTTTTCAATCTCGCAGAGCTAAAACAATGCCATTCCCCTGTTTCACTCCGGACAATAACAGGAAGGGGAATATGCAACTTCCAGATATCCCAGCCATATTCATCTCCCAAATGCTCAAAAATCATTTCCTTAGGGTCAAAGGCTTTTGTTTCTCCAGCAGTAACAATATCCACGGAAGCCAGCAATAAAAGCCCTAAGAATATACTTTTAAAAAATTTCATAAATTTCACTGTTCAAATGTCAGGACATTCGAGTTGCCAAATCTTTATCTTTTCATTGGCAGTCTTTCATTTTAATTGATACAAACGACCACCCGGTTATCCAAAACCTCAACAATACCGGAATCTATAGTCAATTGTTTCTCTACTCCATTCGTATCATAGACTACATCTCCGTGTGTCAAGGTGGAAATCAGCGGTGCATGTTGCTCCAATACGGTAAAAGTACCCAGGGAACCGGGCAAAGTCACCCTTCTCACATTCCCTTTAAATAACACTTTTTCTGCAGATATTATTTCAAGTCGCATAATTATCCAAATTTAAGATTACAAAATTCAATGCTCCGAATATTCCGGCAACAGTAATCCCAACTCATGCCTTACTCCCTGCATTCGCCTCTTCCATCATCTTCTTTCCTTTTTCAATGACATCATCAATTGTTCCGGCATTCATAAAAGCCTGTTCCGGATATTCATCCATTTCTCCGCTCAATATCATCTTGAATCCCCGGATCGTTTCTTCCAACGGGACCATCACACCAGGCAAGCCTGTAAATTGTTCTGCCACATGGAAAGGCTGGGATAAGAAACGTTGGGCACGACGTGCACGGTTGACCACCAGCTTGTCACTATCAGAAAGCTCATCCACTCCAAGAATTGCAATAATATCCTGCAATTCCTGATAATGCTGTAACAATTCAACCACCTGCTGGGCTGTATTATAATGATCTTCGCCTACAATATGCGGGTCCAATATCCGGGAAGACGACTCCAGAGGATCAACTGCAGGATAAATCCCCAATTCAGTAATTTTACGGCTCAACACAGTTGTTGCATCCAAAAAATTAAAAGTCGTTGCCGGTGCAGGGTCAGTCAAATCATCTGCCGGGACATAGATGGCCTGTACAGAAGTAATAGACCCGTATTTTGTTGAAGCAATTCTTTCCTGGAGTTTTCCCATTTCCGAAGCCAGTGTAGGTTGATATCCCACAGCCGAGGGCATACGTCCCAGCAATGCGGAAACTTCTGATCCTGCCTGTGTAAACCGGAAAATATTATCTATAAAAAATAAAATCTCTTTTCCTCCTTCATTGGAATCCCGGAAAGATTCTGCTACGGTCAGCCCCGACAAGGCAACCCGCAAACGTGCCCCGGGAGGTTCATTCATTTGCCCGAAAACCAAGGTTGCCTGAGAATCTTGCAATGTCTGCATATTTACGCTGCCAACATCCCATTTACCTTGTTCCATTTCCTGTTGGAATTTTTCACCATATTTCACCACCCCCGATTCTATCATCTCCCGCAACAAAGCATTCCCTTCCCGGGTACGCTCCCCGACACCTGCAAACACAGAATATCCATTGTGCCCTTTTGCGATGTTATTGATTAGCTCCATGATTAATACCGTCTTTCCCACACCGGCCCCGCCAAACAATCCGATCTTACCCCCTTTTGAATAAGGAGCCAATAAATCAATCACCTTGATACCAGTAAGCAGTAACTCCTCTGTAGTAGTCAAATCTTCAAATTTCGGAGGCTCACGATGAATCGGCAAGGTCTCTGTGTAATCCAGTTTTCCCAGTTTATCAATAGCGTCCCCTGTCACATTCAACAACCTGCCTTTAATTTGCTTTCCAACAGGCATTGTCAGTGTACGTCCCAAATCAAAAGCCTTCATCCCCCTCCTCAATCCATCAGTGGTGTCCATTGCCACACATCTCACCGTATCCTCTCCGATATGCTGTTCTACCTCAATTATCAGCTTCTCGCCATGATCACGCTCTATGCGCAAAGCTTCATAAATAGGAGGTAAATCCTCCCCTCCATTTTCAAAAATCACATCCACGACAGGTCCAATCACCTGCGTTACATATCCAAATCTCTCACTCATAATATATTATTTTATTTTATCCCTGTTGAACAGTCTATTCCCCTTCCACTCATGACATTTACTCGTTTACGAATAAAATCGTCCAGGGTTATTATTCAGACATACTTCACCTCTTTTCTGACATATTTGCCAGAATCAACAATAAGATATGAAAAGGCTAAATCAGTAGTTTTTGTAAAGAATAAATATAAAATCCAGAATTGTAAAGGTTCGATAATAAACGCCAGATTTCACATACATGACCTATTTTTTGTCGGAATGCAAAACCAACATACCGCATTGAACGCAATACTTTACCATGCAGATTATGCCAATTTTTATCATGGTCACCCGACAGATCAATCTGTTTTACCGGATCCAGAATATTCAACATCAAAAGATACGATCTCAACCAATTCGGCGACACCGATATATCCGGTATATCAGCCATAATCTGATCCTGATACACAACAACTTCCGTGTTCACCCCCTCATATTCAGGGGCTTCTCCGTTTTCTGTACCCATCATCAGACAGCAGAAAAACACTGTAAAAAACACTAGAAGTAATTTCATCGCTCTTTGAATATATTCCAAAAATAAAAAAAGATTCTTTTAAAACCAAACATAGAATAACAAAAATAATGCCAAAAAAGATGTATCTTTGGTGCAAATAATCTAATTAATTTTTGCTTTTATCATTAGACAAGATAAAATAGACAGTAACACATGAGATTTGACGAATTAGACTTAGAAGAGGAAGTACTGCAGGGTATAGAAGCAATGAACTTTCAGGAGATGACTCCTGTACAAGAACAAACCATCCCGGTGATATTAGAAGGAAAAGACGTCATAGGGTGTGCCCAGACAGGAACAGGTAAAACAGCTGCCTATACTTTACCTTTGCTGAACAGATTATTGTGTGAAGGAAATCCGGACAATACCATTCGGGCAGTGATCATGGTTCCCACCCGTGAACTGGCTCAACAAATAGATATGCAATTTGAAGGTTTCTCCTATTTCTTACCCATCTCCACAACAGTAGTGTATGGAGGTGGGGATGGAAGCGGTTGGGACCAGCAAAAAAAAGGCCTGCTCATGGGAGCAGAAGTGGTTATTGCCACCCCGGGACGTCTGCTTTCCCATATCACAAACAGCGGTATTGACCTTTCACATGTAAACTATTTTATTCTGGACGAAGCGGACCGGATGCTCGATATGGGATTCTTCGAGGACATTATGCAAATTGTCAAACAAATACCGGAAAAACGACAAACCATTATGTTCTCTGCCACACTTCCTCCTAAAATCCGGAAATTAGCCAAACAAATCCTGAATAACCCGGCAGAAATCAATATTGCTATTTCCAAGCCCAATGAATCTATTGTACAATCTGCTTATATATGCTATGAGGCACAAAAAATGCCCATCATATTGGAGTTATTCGGCAAGACTCCTAACAAAAAAACCATTATTTTCTCTTCTTCTAAACAGAAAGTCAAGGATCTGGCCTATGCTCTGAAGCACAAAAAACTCAATGTGGCAGCTATGCATTCTGACCTGGAACAAGATCAACGGGAGAGTGTTATGCTGGATTTCAAAAACGGCAAAACTGATATCCTGGTTGCCACGGATATTGTCGCCCGGGGAATTGATATTGACGATATCGGGCTAGTGATTAATTACGACGTCCCTCATGACCCGGAAGACTACATTCATCGTATCGGACGAACCGGAAGGGCAAATGCCGACGGAGTTTCAATCACTTTTGTCTGCGAAGCAGAACAAGGCAAATTCCGCAGAATAGAAGAATTCATCGAAAAAGATATTTATAAAATTCCGTTGCCTCCAA
>URJC01000267.1 GCA_900548135.1 uncultured Odoribacter sp.
TGGCTGAAGAAATCCGTCAAAAAGGAGTTGAAGCACTTCCGCTTCATTTTGACGTCCGTAAATCCGTAGAAGTTCAGGCGGCCATCGACAACCTGTCCGGGAAATGGCGGAATATTCATGTCCTGGTCAATAATGCAGGGCTGGCAGTAGGAGTCAATCCGATTCAGGAAGGGATTTTAGAAGACTGGGAACGTATGATCGATACGAATGTCAAAGGTTTGCTTTACATTACCCGTGCCATTGCCCCGCTGATGATTGCCAATCGTTGCGGACATATTGTAAACCTGGCTTCGATTGCCGGTAAAGAAGTATATCCCGGAGGGAATGTCTATTGTGCCACCAAACACGCCGTTGACGCCTTATCCAGAGCAATGCGGGTTGATATGTTGAAACACAACATCAAAGTGACTAATATTGCCCCTGGAATGGTAGAAACCGAATTTTCCCTTGTCCGCTATAAAGGTAATGAAGAAGCAGCCAAAAACGTTTATAAAGGCATGACTCCCCTCACCAATGACGACATTGCCGACACGATTATTTTCGCTATTACACGGCCGGCTCATGTCTGCCTGAACGATATTGTAATCATGCCCACCGCCCAGGCTAATTCCAGGGATGTAAACCGCCAATAGCACTTAACCACTCAAAAAACAACGGATGATAAACAAATTCCTGTTCACTCTATTACGACAACAACGGAAAATTCTTGAAAAGGCTTTGAACAAAAGCCGGGGACCCATGAAGTTCTGAGTATTAACCCCGGAATTGTCAAATGATACTGTACCATTTTTCAGCAGATGCACTTTAGCATCTGTTGAAAACTTAATCCAATTCCAATCCGAAAATAGCTTTCAAATCAGCTACCACAGGATTCAATTTTACAAAATGTTCATATTTTTCACTAGCTGTAAAAAGTTTCTTTTCTTCTTGAGTCGTGTTACAGTCAAATAACTGAAATCCCAAATCGATATACCCATTATTCAAATATTTCATCAAAATATGGTGAAGATGCATTTTTGTACCTTCTAATTTTTCCAGTTGAAGTTGATTATCTGCAAAAATGGTAATCTTTTCTGTCTCTACAACCGGATGATGGGTTTTCAAGGCAATACCAACAGAAGGTTCAGGGTGATGTTCAGCAACATACCGTTCCAGGGCAGCCATTACTTTAACTTCATCAACCGGTTCCCGGGATTCTATTCTCGTTTGCTGCTGCACAGCAGCCTGCATCTTTACAACAGGCTGTGCCTGGCTAACCTGACGAAGTGAGTCTTTGATCTTAAAAGAGGCATCCGGACGAGGACGTAAAGGTTCTGTAATTCTTTTTCCACCAGCTCCAGAAGTATTGGATATCGTTGGGACTATTCGTCCGGATTCCTGGAATTTCCCGTTAAAACCGACAATTTTCAAAAAACCTTCAAATTCCGAAGCCCTCAGATTTTTTTTTTTAATTCATTAATCTGACAAAGCTTAATCAAGGCCAATTCAACACAAAGCCGTTTTTCTACACGAACTTTATATTGCATTTCACATTGCTCTACCACCTTTAAAGCTTCATAAAGAAAATCGACAGAACATTCCTGAGCCTGTTTTGCATAACGGGCTTTAATACCGGCACTCACTTCCAACAATTGCACAGTGACAGAATCCCTGGATACCAGCACATCCCTGAAATGCTTCCCTAAACCGGAAACTAAATTCCCTCCGTCAAATCCTTTTTCCAATATTTCATTGAAAAGTAATAAAGAATCAGCCACTTTCCCTTGATAGAAAAAGTCAGTCAAACGGAAATAATAATCGTAATCGAGCACGTTCAGATTTTCGATGACCTTTTCGTAAGTCAGGTTTTTGCCACAAAAACTGACCACCTGATCGAAAATAGAGAGCGCATCACGCATAGCTCCGTCGGCTTTCTGAGCGATCACGTCCAAAGCAGCTTCCTCGGCTGTAATCCCCTCCTTTGCCGAAATATACTTCAGATGCTCGACGGTATCTCCCACTTTCATCCGATTGAAATCATAGATCTGACAACGGGACAATATCGTGGGTAATATTTTATGTTTTTCTGTGGTAGCTAAAATAAAAATGGCATGTGCAGGCGGCTCTTCCAATGTCTTCAGGAAAGCATTGAAAGCCGAAGTACTGAGCATATGCACTTCGTCGATGATGTATACGTTGTATTTCCCTACCTGAGGCAAAATCCTCACCTGCTCCACCAATCCGCGGATATCATCCACGCTGTTATTGGAAGCGGCATCCAATTCGTGAATATTCAACGAACGCCCGGCATTGAAAGCCTTACAGGATTCGCATTCGTTACAAGGCTCAGCATTGGGCTGCAGATTCAGGCAATTGATCGTTTTCGCAAAAATACGGGCACAAGTCGTCTTACCGACCCCTCTGGGACCGGTAAACAGATAAGCCTGAGCCAACTGATGGTTCACAATGGCATTCCGCAAAGTGGAAGTAATAGCCAACTGCCCCACCACCGTATCGAAACTCGCAGGCCTGTATTTTCGCGCCGAAACAATAAAATTTTCCATAAACAATCAACAATATACCCGGATAACGGATTCACTCCGTCCGGGTTGTAAAAATAGTAAGCTTTCGGCGTATTCGCAAATTCTCCGCCCATTTTTGTGATGTCCCAATTTGTTGCGGAGTGCTTTCGCAACAATTGTTTTTCCGCTTCCCGAATTTCCCCGCATGATTATCAGCTTTTCATTTTATACCATCGTTTTTAACGCAAAACACCAAATGGGGCATATCTACTCCACGATAATGTTTGGTAATGGTATCGATTACAGTCATGCCGTTACGGAGCGCAACATTTTGGGACGCAATATTCGTATCTCTTATAATGGAATACAACGCATTAAAATGCAGTGTATTAAATCCATACTCCCGACAAAACGTTGCGGCTTCAACAGCATAACCTTTATGCCAATATTTATAAGCCAGCAAGTATCCGATTTCGGGAACTTGCGCCGCCTTGTATTCCTGCATGGTAATGCCGCATTGTCCTATCATTTCATCGGTATCCTTTAGGAATACGCCCCACAATCCGAATCCATAATCCTTATATCGTTGAAGTTGCTTTTGCATCCAGGCAAGGGTTTCTTTATCGCTGAAAGCTCCATTATAAGCATACATGACTTTTTCATCCTGCAATATTAAAGATAATGCACTCATATCTGAAAGTGTCATTTCCCGTAATTGCAATCTATTGGTTTCTAAAACAATACGATTCACAAAACATTTATTTATTCTATTATTTTTGTGTGCAAAGTTACAAAAAAAAGTACCGTTTTATCATCAACACGCCGCAGGATGGTAAAAGTGTCATAATCCGTTCCTTTCCCTATACCAGTCTGCCCATTTCGTATGCCTCCTGCAATTTCGGATTTCCCTTAATTTCTCCCACATGCCATACGCCGCCGCAAAACAGCGTTCCCTTTACCGTCGGGTTCTCCAGGCAATCGAGAAATCCCATGAAACTGGCAACGATACGGTCCATAATCGTTTCATCTTCTTCGGCAGCCGTGGCAATGAAATAGAACTCCTTATTCTTCATTTCGGTATAAGGTCCGCAGCAACGGTCTATCATCATTTTCATTTGGGCACTCATGGCATAGAAATAGACCGGTGTTCCCATCACGATGACATCTGCCGCAAGCATCTTTTCAATCACCTCAGCCGCATCGTCTTTCTGCGGACAGGGCTTCTTATACCGGCTGCATACGCTGCACCCCATGCAAGGATGTATATTTTTGTCGCGCAGGAAAATTTTCTCTACCTGGTTTCCACTCTCAATGGCTCCGCGCATAAATTCATCGCAAAGCGTGTCCGAATTGCCGCCACGACGGGGACTGGACGATAAAATCAGAATATTCTTCGACATGGTTTATCTATTTATATGTTTTTTCAAATACATTTACTCCTTGACAAACGGTTTCAGACCCTTGACAGCTTCCGCGGCGGTAATGCGCTTGCCGCCATTATCCAGGTCGATGAGGATGTAACGGTCATTGCCCATTCCCAGTTCCTTCATGTATGACAACTGGCGTAACCCGTGACGGCTTTCGATGCGTTCCACCAAATCATGGTGTTCGGCTTCGGTCATGGCATAT
>URJC01000268.1 GCA_900548135.1 uncultured Odoribacter sp.
GCAGAAGGGGGAGGAACCCGTTATGAGAAAGCCTTTACGAATATTATAGCCCGGGGGATTGCCCATAATGAAGAGGGGGATGTGTTCTGTAAGCTGGTACCTTTCTGGCAGCTCCAGCTTTACGCCGGTAAGATAGCCGGAAAACCGGATCTGTATCCTGAATTGCACGAGAGTGTCCGGAATATGACTGACCCTACCGGAGATACTAAAAATGGAGTTTGCCAGTTGAATTTTGTTGAGCAGTGTTGCCGGGTGCTGGACGAAGATCTGACTGTTTTCTTTGAAGCCTGGGGGTTTCTGAAAGAAATGGATAAGGTAGTGACGGATTATGCCACGGAAAGAATGTGGGTAACAGCAGACGGTATTGCTTCCGTAAAAGCCAAAATAGCCGGATATACTGATATGAAACTGAAAGGATTGATATATTTGAATGACGAAAATGTCGGTTTGTTTCAGAATTCTCAGGCAGTAGTTCCGGGAAAGGTTGCGCACAATAACCGAGAGGTGACTTTGTCGGGTTGGGAGAATGTGGTTGCTTATGAATTGTGTGAGGGAGACCGGATCATCATGATTGCTCAACGGGAAACCTTTAAGGTTCCTGAAACATACGGAGAAATCGACTGGGCAGCAACCAGCATACGCGGTGTGGCAGCAGATGGAACCAGGGTGAGTGTTGCTTTTGAGTAGATTAGGGAGGTTTCAGCAATGAACGGCAGTTATGTCGTTCGTGCTGAAACTATACTTGATTATTTGAAGTGAAAAATCGTTTTTTTTGAATTTTCGTTTTCCTTGAAACTTTGGTTTTGCTTTTTCTGCTTCAGACACAGTATCTAAATGCTGAGTCCGATGGAAAAAATAAGATCTGCAAACATTTTTTTAGTCTGTGTTTCATAGCCGGTACGGAATCCCATGTGTATCGGGTATGTAAGACGGAAAAAATGAGTATCCGTAGTAAGTTCAATTCCATAGGAGGAATAATGGGTGGTTTGCTGTTTATTGCGGCTGGTTCCGAAATCATAAAACAAGGTCCCTGTTACCTTTTTGAAATAAAGGAATGACCCCAGGGAAAAATCCGGATATAATAGGGGAAGGCAATACGAGCTACGTAAGCTGGATATTTCATATCCATACAGGCTTATTCCGCGTGGGTAGAGTATTTTGTTACTGTAATTGCGGGTTTGATTGGACATATGTTGATAGCCACCATATAATCCGATAGAGTGGTTGGTGAGGATTCCCGGCAGATAAAATCTGCCTTCTCCCCACCATTGATGTCCCAGGTCTAATCCCCGGTTTAAAGATTGGGTATATCCGGAAGATAAATATTGGCCCCAGCGCGGATTGATTTCTTGCTCCGTCATGCGGGTTTGATTGCTGAAAGTCATGCCGTATTCCATTAATTGATAATGTCTGGATGCCTGGTGAATATCGTAATCCCGCTTGTTTGCCGGTGTGATCCATACTTCCCTGTCTTTCAGGGTGTAGGTGAAAATGCGGGTAGGTCGTTGGTGATGGAGAGCTTCCACTTTGTAACGTATATAGGGACGCAAATAACGGTTGTATTGTCTGGCGGCAAGATTAAAAGGCAATTGTACGGTGATATCGGCTTTTGAACGCCGGCTTTTATTGTGGACATAAAGCAGGCTGGTGGTATCTGTATATACGTTGGTTCCTTGGGTAAAAGTGTTATAATCATCCCGGCCGCTTTCCAGGTTAAAGCCGATGATAGGCCACCATCCGCTGTAAGTAGCATTAAAAAGCCATGCTCCATGGTCATATCCTGATTTCAGAATATACCCGGCCGTAAACATCAGTGTACTTAATTTGTTTTGGGAATATACGATAGCCCCCAAATCGATTTCCATTTCATTCAGATCAATGTATAAAGGCGCCCAGCTGTGCATATTGACCAGATGGGTGAATTTATGGTACTTCCGGGTGGGATAGGTGGTGTCGGATTGTAGGGGTAAGATCCAGTTTTCCTGTTTCCTGAGGCTGTCGGCAAGACGGAAATCGGTCTTTTTTACGTTTTTTTCTGTCAGTTTAGCAATGCTGACCTGTCCCGGCTTGTAACCATCAGAAGTGTAAAATGAAAAAAGAAGGGTATTCTTATCCGGATTTAGGGATGGAAACCTCAGGCCGAAACGGCTGTCCAATATTTGTGAGGATTTACCTTGCTGAAGTTTGTAGAATGCATTATTCCCGTTATAAGATGCCCGGTAAATGATAGCCGAATCTGTACAGATCGGATTGTCAAGTTCATATTGCAGGTCTTTTGTCAGCCTTTTGCGGAGGTTTGTCTGGATGTCTATATTTTCCAGGTGAAGTCCTTGCGGGGATTGGACAACCGTAAGAATTTGACCGTTTGTATAGGAAGGATGGATAAACATTTCATTTTCTTTTCCTTGTAATCGCCATAGTTCTTTTTTCAGGGTAGAGTCGGTGAGGACAAGGTAAGCCCGGTTTTGCCTGTCCACTTCGACAAATCCCCAGTTGCGGCCAGCTTTGAAAGGAGAGAATTGGTTGTTACTACCCCGTTTCCGTTTGTATTTTCCGGAATTCAGGTCATAACTGCTTAAGCGCATTCGTCCTCCTTGTTCCCAACGGACATGGGGATAATATTCGCTCCAGACAAGGCGGTTGTGGTTGATCGCAAATTTATAATCGTCCGGGATACCGGTTCGGGTGATTATTGTTTCTGAATCCCCGTTTATCCGGACAAAAGCACCGGTTTGCCGCAGACCTTTTTTGTAAGCGATGATACTTCCGTCAGTCAGGGAGTGTGGATAAAAATAATTCGTGTAATATGGGTTACTGGTGGTAATCGTGTCAAAATCAGGATTTACTTTCTCTGCTTCGGATTTCCAGATTTGCTGTAATTCTGAGAAATTATCCCGGTATAAAGTGCGTTTTGCATCCCGGAATGTATTGGCGTGTTTTACGCTGTCGGCATTGATAAATAAGCTTTGGAAGGTTGTTGTTGCCCACAGGCTGTCGCGTTTACCTTCCAGGGTCAGGGCCAGGCTTTTGGCAAAAGGGGTAATCCCGAAAGGCCGGCGTCCCGTTCGTTCCAAGGCTTTGGCCCAGATGTCGGAACCATAGTGCAGACGGGAATTG
Organism: uncultured Odoribacter sp.; assembly: GCA_900548135.1. Taxonomy (GTDB): domain Bacteria; phylum Bacteroidota; class Bacteroidia; order Bacteroidales; family Marinifilaceae; genus Odoribacter. Next base: position 3,118 of record URJC01000268.1, read on the forward strand.
GCGGTCATAAAATACCCCATATTATATCGGTTAGGCACGTAATCTTTAGAGGAACCCAGTATTGCTTTTGAATAATGATATATTCCTTTTTCTACGATCTGGGCTTTCATTTCGTTTAAAAATTCGGGCGAACGTCCGCGCCCTAAGTGTCCCACAGCAGTTTCAAAACATACCGCATCTCCTTCCATAAACCACATAGGTACATATACTCCGACTACAGCTATGGGAAATAACTCTCCGAAAATGTAAGATAAGCTTTTGGTCAAGCCTTGGTTGACCTTGTCTAACTGAACCACATGACGGAATTCATGTACGCAAAGATGTTCCAGCCAACTGTCTGTTGGGTCCTGGGGAGGCATGGTGTAGAGTTCGCTTTTGCGGGGAACTAAGGCTACGTTCCCATTGGCAACTCCGCCGTCGGCATGTATAATGACCGAGATTTTTTTTGGCTTTATTTCAAGTGTGTTGGCATGTTGGTAAAGCCGGGCATATAGGTTGGCTATCTTTTGGGCATTGTCTTCAAAAAAATCAGGATAAATAATCTGAAAATCTTCAGTTTTTATTTGTTTCCAGCGCAGGCAAGCCCGGTCTTGACCGAAGTTGACAAATTGGGCCCGGGTAACCAGGGACAAGAATAGAAGGATGATAAATAATAGTCCGTTCTTCATATCGGAAGGTTTTATTTTCAATCAGCTAAAATAAGGCTTAATTCTTTTAAATGGATGTATTGGAACATTTTTTCTTACCGGAAAATACGCAGTAAATGGGGAAATACATCTTGGGAATTTTCCTTACCTTTGTAACAGGTAAACATAAAGGAGATATGCAGACGGATAAAGACAGGATTTTAGAGTTGCGAAAGGCACTGGAATATTATAATTATAAATATTATGTAGAGAATGCTCCGGAAATTTCTGACCAGCAGTTTGATGAGCTGATGCATGAATTGGAGAAATTAGAAGCTGCCTGGCCGGAGATGTATGACCCGAATTCTCCTACCCAGCGAGTGG
>URJC01000269.1 GCA_900548135.1 uncultured Odoribacter sp.
AGGAATAGACACCGCATTCCTCTTGCTTGAGAAAGTCATAAAGTCCACGGCACAGAGATACCGGTGTATTTCCTTCAATGTGCAGTTTCCCATTTTTTACCTGATACGAATAATAAGTGGAGTCCTGGCGGCTGGCTTTGAGCTTCAGGGAGACTGGCAGTTGTTTCTCTGAAGTATGAAGAACTCTTTCGATTAGTTTTTTTACAGGGCGTATTTTGTCTCTTGCTTGTACCGTCAGGCTGGTAGAAAAGAAGAGAACGAATATTCCGGCATAATAACTGATTCGTCTTTTGACAGTTTTGTTGATCATCTTAATTTATGGTAAATTATCTTTTTATTACGTGAGTTCTGCATAATAGATCAGCAGTAATAGTTGGTAATCGCAAGGGCTTTTGTAAATTTAAGTCTGACAAACAATAAATTATCATAATAGCCCTGTGATTATTAAGGATAAAAATACAGAAATATTTTATATTCTTGACGAATTCAGTAAGAATTTTGATTGGGGTGTTTATATGCAGTGACTTTTCCTGGAAAATTAGGTGTTTTATTATATACCGGAACTTCTTTTTTCTGATTCCGTTATAGAATAGATATGGGCGGCTTGTTATTTATGGATTAGCACTGGTTGGGAAGGTGTGAAATCGGTCTTTGATTTTTTTCCGTGAATTGGTTATAGTGATGCAATTGGCTGGTACGAAAACGATAGAAGGTATTGAGAAGGAAGGGAAATTTTGGAACAAATCGTACAATTAAATAGTAGTATAAGCTTAGATGGGGAAACTGAGTTGTAAAGCAATAGTTGTTGATTGTCATATATTTATGTTGTATTAGATAACTATCTTGAAATATTTTACAAAAATTAGTATCGTTTAGCATGGTTTTTGTTGAAAAAATAGTTTAAATATATTTTAGGTGATTTTTTACTGTTGTAATAAAATGTTAAACTTAAATTAAAACAATATCTATGAAAAAGACATGTTTATTCATTCTTATGGGAATCCTAGGCTTATTTTCAGCCTGTCACAACGATGATGATCCAACTCCGGTCCCGGAGCCGGAACCGGAACCTATTGACGCAGCATATATTGCTGAAGGAGAGTATGTCGTAACCACTATAGGGACTACATCCACCGGAACACGTGATATTTTTACGGAACAATCTTTCCACATTTCCAAGGTGGCAGACAACCTGATCAAAATCGAGACGGATTTTATGAGATTCGGAACCTCAGGAAAACCGGATTACATTAACCTGGGAACCATAGAAATGGATTCCATTCCGGTAACTGCGATTTCAGACAGTAAATTTACTTTTGCAGGAACAGATTCACTAAAATACCCTAATTCTATCAAGAATACTCAAGCTACGATCAAAGGTTCTTTTAGTGACAAAGTGCTCCAGGCTGAGATTACCCTGGACGGAGAAACTGTTTCTATCTATTTCAAATTTGATGGGCAGCAGGTGCAGAATAATGTAGCTGAAATTTTGAGTATGAAAATTGAAAGTGACCTGATTGGCAGCCAGCCGGAATTGTCGTCCGGGGTTTTCACTATTTTTGTAAAACCGGGAACAGACCTTTCAAAATTGTTATTGGCTCCGGTATTACAACTCTCAAAAGGAGCGATCAGTAATCCGGCATCAGGTGAAACCGTTGATTTTTCAAAGGCTATTGACAAAGGTGAGGATACAGAATATGTAGTTTATACGGTTGTATCAGAGGACCGGAGTACAAAAAAAACTTACAGGGTAAAGGTTCAGATGAATAATAATCTGGCCAAATCTTCTTTTGAAGAATGGGAAAATGAAAAAACTCCGGATGGGACTGTTCTTGATAATTATTTTAAACCTAAGGGTGACGAATGGGCCACTTCCAATATGGGAATATATATGATTAATACATTTGCACCTATATTGGGTTTACCGACAGTGGATGGAGCCCTTGTATATGAAACAGCAGGACAATCGGCTAAAGGTGCTGCCGTTAAAACTGCCAATACAATAGGGAAAGCCACGATCATGCCTGGTTGGATGCCTAATATTCCTAAAATTACTTCAGGTTCTTTGTTTTTAGGTTCATTTGAAACTGATATTCAGAATACGCTGAAAAGTACCAAATTTGGATTACCTTATTTCCAAAAGCCTGTAAAAGTGAAAGGTTATTATAAATATACGCCAGGAACTGAATATTATCTATGTGAAGATCCGGTCAATGCTGCCCATATTACAAAGTTGGACGAAAACAAAACAGATGAATGTGCTTTAAGTGCCGTGCTTTATGAAGTATCCTCTTTTACAGATACTGAAGAATACCTGACCGGTTTGGATATCTTTACGTCGGATAAGGTCGTAGCTATTGCCCAATTATTTAGTGGTGAACAAGATTCATTTAAAGAATTTGAATTGACCTTGAATTATAAGAAGGCTTATGATCCGGCAAAAAAATACCGTTTTGCTGTCATCTTCTCTTCTAGTAAAGACGGAGATAAATTCAGCGGTGCCCCCGATAGTGAATTAGTCATTGATGAAGTTGAAATTATTAATGAATAATCAGATCGACAAGCCTTACTTTTTAAAGAAAATGAAGAGAATGAGGTTCAGTGATGGACCTCATTTTTTGATTATGGGGAGTCATCAGTAAGAGGGCCTTGATTAAAATATCTGGATCAGAGGGGTAAGAGAATTATTAAATTGAAAAAAGATATGTTAAAATGATTCTGTGTTATGTGAATGTTATTAAATCTATATATTTTTGTCCTGGTTATAGATCAGGAAACAAGAAGTGGAAGTGTAATATATAGACTGAGATAGTTTTAAACAATAATTTAATTAAGCTTGAATGAAGATGAAAAATTTACTTTTTTTAATGATGGCAGTTTTTGCCCTGAGTTTTGCTGCATGTAGCGATGATGATGATGATTCTTTGGCAGGAAGTGTTGCCGGACAATATTCCGGAGATTTGGAAGTTCAATTTCCTGCTGGTGGTATCGATACAACTTATACGAATCAGAAAGTTAATATTACTTCCACTTCTGAAGACCGGGTTACTTTAAAACTGGAAAATTTCGAGTTTGGTGGAATTAACATTGGTACTATCGTGATAGAAGATGTGCTGGTAAAACAAGAAACAGATACGGATGATGATAATCAGACTTATACTTATAAGGCATTAACAGGTAATACAACCATTGAAGCACCTATTTTTGGTAATACTGCGATTCCATTGGATATAGAAGTAGATGGAGAAGAATATAAGGGAGAAATATATATTGATCTTACAGTTTCTTTTGGTACAGCACCTAATCAAAGTTATGTTTACGTTTATTTTGAAGGAAAGCGTTAATTGTTTTATCTGAAATATAAGAAAGAACTGCTTTTACAGGCAGTTCTTTTTTTATAAATTTAAGACTCTGAAAAAATAAAATGAAACAGATGAAAGGTTTTTTAATATTATTCGTGGTAATGGTTTGTTGCTGGGCTTGTAGCCGGAAACAAAACGTAAAGTTCCTGCAATTGAATATATGGCAGGAAGGGACAATGGTAAAGGGAGGATATGATGCGTTGGTGAATGAATTGGTTCGTACTGATGCTGATTTTGTCATGTTGAGTGAGGTGAGAAACTACCATAATACCCGTTTCTGTGACCGGATTACAGCTTCTCTGAAAGCGAAAGGAAAGACTTATTATTCGTTTTATAGTTATGATTCGGGTTTATTGAGTAAATATCCCTTGATAGACAGTGCAACAGTTTTTCCCGAGAAAGGGGACCACGGCAGTATTTATAAACTGGTTGCTGATATGAATGGGCGGGAGATTGCTGTTTACACAGCCCATTTAGATTACCGGAATTGTGCCTATTATGACGTGCGTGGTTATGATGGAGACAGTTGGGGACGGTTGGAAGCTCCATTGACAGATGTGGATAGTATCCTGCGGAAAAATGTGGCTTCACAACGGGATGATGCTATTCAGTTGTTTCTGGATGATGCGGCAAAAGAAAGAGCCAAAGGGCGTTTGATATTTATCGGAGGGGATTTTAATGAGCCTTCCCATCAGGATTGGACCGAGGCGACGAAAGACCTG
>URJC01000270.1 GCA_900548135.1 uncultured Odoribacter sp.
ATCCCAATTGTAAATAAGCGGCAGCATCCAACACCTGCCGGGTGGAAAGTGAAACCGTCAAAGCTTCTTTCTGTTCAGCCTGCCTCAACAAACGGGCAATCTCAGCCAACAGATTAGCCGCAGGAGCTTTCACCAAAGGATAGCGTTGCATCATCAAAGCAGCTTCTTCTTCAGGTGTCAGGTAATCCAACTGCACTTTAATAAAACGATCCTCAAAAGCAGAATCCAACCGCTGGGTGGAAACATATGCAAAACCAGTATTCCCTGCTGCAACAAAAAGCACATCTTTACCTTTTTCATAACGGACACCGGTATCCTCATCATACAAATACGATTGACGGCGATCCAGAATAGTCATCAGAAAATTTGCAGCCACCATGGGTATACGGGTCAATTCATCCAAAAATAGTAAAGTCGGTTTTTCAGAAGTGAAAGCTTTAAAAAATTCCGAACGGACAGCCTTGGTTTTTCCTTCATCACCGATCACCAATCCCCCTACAAACATCTTCTTGGGCTTAAATGCCTGTCCCATGTCAAAACCAAAATATTCCATTTCCATCGCTTTTGCCAACTCCATTGCCACCGACGATTTTCCACAACCTTTCGGTCCCAGCAGGAACGGATACTTACCTAAATACAAAGTATGGCACAAAAATTCCCACTTCCGTTGCGGAATACACAAATCTCCGGAGTGCTTGGGAGGACTAAAAGAAGAAAAACTGAAATCCTGAAACAAATCAGGCTGAGCTACGGAAGAACTGGTTTTACTCGATTGCATTATACTGTTTCAATTATTTTTATCTATTTACCTCTAAAAAGAGGGTGTTTTCACTCTTGCTTTCTCTGACAAAATTACAAATTTAAAAATATTTGCACCTCATATCTTCTGCACAAAGTAAGCCGCGTCATCTTTTCCAGACCATCTTCTACTTATTTTTTTCCAGTCTCATCACCGAAGGAAGAAAAAATGAACATATCCCCAATAACAAAATAAGGATTCCCGAAATCAGAAATGCATTCGTAACTCCAACAGTATCGGCAATATAGCCTGTTAATAAGATCCCCACCATCGAAGGTAATAAACTCAAACTCCCGAAAAGCGCAAATACCCTTCCTAATGCACTATGTTCAATATAAGACTGTAAAATAGAGGTAAAAGGTCCGTTGTAAAAGGGAGCAGAAAACCCTCCGATACTAGTCAGACAGACAAAAACCACAAAAGCATCCGAAGATAATAAACCCGAAACCAGAATATAGACTCCCAACGCCAAATAAGAACAATTAATCAGCAATACCTTACGAATTTTCATTTTCCAGATTCCCAGAATCAATCCCCCCACCAGCATACCAGTTCCCCAAACAATTTCCACCAGACTCATCTGGAATGTACCTCCTCCAAAATGTGTGACGGTCATCAAAGGAAAAAGGACAGCCACAGGCATCAGAAAAAAAGTCACTGCCACCGAAATCGTCATCAGCCAAGGCAAGCCCGGATGCTTCTGCACTTCTTTCCATCCTTCATACATTTCGTGCAAAATGCCGGGTTTATGTGTTTCCTCATTTCTCACAGGATCAGGAATCACCACAAATGCTAATGTTGTACAGGCTATGATCGCCCCAACTACATCAAATAACATCACAGTGGTCATATTTAAGGAGGTAATCATCAAAGCTCCTAAGGCAGGTCCGGCAATGGCACTAACTGACTGTAAAGCCTGATTTACCCCGGCAATCCGCATCAATTCGGATTCTGGTGCCAGCATGGGAATAGCAGCCTGCATAGCCGGAGAATGAAAAGCATTCCCAATACTCCGTAAGGCCAGTAACACATATATCAGCCATAATTCAGCCATATCAAGATAAAACAATCCTCCCAATACGAAAGAACACAGGGCAACAAAGCTATCAGCCGCAATCATAGTCAGTTTCCGTTTCCAACGATCTACATATACCCCTGCCACAGGGCCCAACAGAGCCTGCGGCAACAAGGTTGCTAATACAGCATAGGCCAATACTTCAGCGCTTTGGGTCTCAATACTCAGCCAGAACATAACCGAATAACCGACAATAGCACTACTCAGGATTGAAAACAATTGTCCTGACCATATAAGAATAAACTTTTTCTTCCAAAGTTCCATGATTGTATAATTAGTTATGAACAGAATAAAAAATAAGGACTATAGCTAAAACCATAGACTAAACCTGACAAATGTTTCACCGTTTATGCAAATCATTTTTAAACAAAAAAGGCAGTCAGGAACAACTCGCAGTCCATTTCCTCAAAATACTTTATTCTGTTTAACATCATCATAAACTAACTATCTTTAGAAAAGTGGTTACAAAGATAACGAATCTCCGATTTTTTCCCCCAATACGATGAAACGAAAAATAGCCGATTACGTTAAAATAAATAATAAAAACAAATCAATCAATTTATTATGGAAAGAAATTTAAAAGAAGCTTTAAAACATAGAAGAAGCTATTATGCTATCGGGAACCAAACTACCCTTCCGGACGATGCCATAGAAGAAATTCTGGATTTCGCAGCCTTACACATTCCTTCTGCCTTTAATTCACAATCTACCCGCATGGTATTATTATTAAAAGAACACCACCAGAAGCTTTGGGACATCGTAAAAAATACCTTAAAAAGCAGCATTTCTGCCACAGCCTATACCACTACAGAAGCAAAAATCAACAAATCTTTTGCTGCGGGATACGGAACAGTACTCTTTTTTGAGGATCGTAATATCATCGCCAACCTTCAAAAAGCTTTCCCGCTCTATCATGAAAAATTCCCCTTATGGTCACAACAAACTTCTGCCATGCATCAACTGGGCGTATGGACCATGCTTGAAGATGCAGGTTTTGGAGCCTCACTACAACACTATAATCCCTTAATTGACGAACAAGTAATTGCTACCTGGAAACTTCCGGAAACCTGGGAATTAGTAGCTCAAATGCCCTTCGGCCTCCCTCTGGAACCTCCCGGTAAAAAAGAATTCAAGCCCCTATGCGACCGGGTCAGAGTATTTAAATAGTCTGTCCGCCCTTACTTGCAATGAAACTCTGCAGTTCATAAAGTCATACTCCAACAGACTTTATGAACTTAGAATTATAAACAAAGTAGACACCCAACCAGTTTTATCCTATTTACTGAAAACCTTTCAGTACTCATCTCAGCTTTAATTCCCGGAAAGTCATCCGTCCTTTCCCTCCCAATACGATTTTATCTTTGTATATCCCAAGTAAAATAAAACAGAATCCAGATACTGAATATCAGCCATCAATTCAAACCGGAGAACCGGTTCTTCCATTTGCACAACCCCTTATTCAAATTGACTACAAAGCAGATCACCATAATTACTAATACATTTCCGATCATTTTTATATCAGATCAGGAAAACAAAAGGGTAGTATCCCACGGGACACTACCCCTATCGCTTTACTTCGGACATTAATTTTTTACTCTTTCCAAAAAAAGTTTCCTTCTCCAGCTATTCCTTCCCTCTCACCACTATTTCATCTGAAATTTTCGTTTTTGTTTTTGCCAGCAATTGGTTTTGTCCGGGTTGAATGGGAACATCTTCCCAAATACAAATGCCATAAACCGTTTTCTTCTTGCCCAGGGATTTTCCATTCAGGAAAAGTTCCACCTCCGGTTGGTTTGAATACACTTTTACCGGCTGTGGCAGTGCTTTCCGTTCTGTCAAACGCCGGGAAGTGATATACACGAAAGGATCGTCGGCATTCCAATTGGCTTTATAAAAATAGAAAGCATCTTTTTTGTGTTTCCGGTCGAAAGTCACCAACCCCTTATCATTTTTTCCCGCAATCTCTCCTTCTGTCCGGTGTGCAGCTCCAAAGTCAAACATGTTCCATACGAAAGTTCCCCACAAAAACGGGCGGCTGTCAATGGCTTTCCAATGTTCTTCATGGAAATAAGCCTGCCAATTCTCCGGATGCCAATAACTGTTGGCAACAGGTTTTTTCAACTCCTCCTGCTGGTGATAAACACTGGCACCAGCACCATATTCGCTGATTCCAATGCAACGTTCCGGATAT
>URJC01000271.1 GCA_900548135.1 uncultured Odoribacter sp.
GCCATCATAACAATTTAAACACGAATCAACTTCGGTTCCTGGATATATTGCGGCATTTTATCATAGATAAAGGGAAAGTCAGCCGGAAAGACTTGGTGGAGGCTCCTTTCATTCAAGTGCATCCGAATGGGATATTGGGGGTGTTTAAGCCTCTTGAAATTAATGAGATTGTAGAATTAACGGAAAGAATAATAGCATAGTGTATGTTTTCATTGGGATTAAAGACAAAAATCAATCAACTTTGGAATAAATTTTGGTCCAGGGGGATAACAAATCCGATTACAGCGATAGAGCAGATTTCTTATTTGCTTTTTATGCGTCGGCTAGATGAGTTGGATATGAGCAAGATGGTAAGATCGGAATTTACTCAGGAAGATTATCATTCGATTTTTGCCGGAAACTTCAGATTAAATCCTCAGGAACCTCAGGAAAACCCGGAGAATACGATTGATAAACAAAAGTTGAGATGGAGTCAGTTCAAACAATTGGAGCCGGAAGCTATGCTGGAGAGGGTGACGAAGTTTGTTTTCCCTTTTATTAAAAAGTTGCAAGGAGAGGAACAGTCCTATTCCCGGTCGATGGAGAATGCTGTATTTTTGATTACCAGTCCTCTGTTGTTGGATGAGGCTGTAAAGGCCATTGATGAAATTTATGAAGATATAAAGAAGCAACAGGATGAAGGCCAGGATTTTCAGGATACCCAAGGGGATGTCTATGAATATCTTTTAAATGAGTTGGGAACTGCCGGTAAAAACGGTCAGTTCAGGACTCCGAGGCATATTATTCAATTGATAGCTGAGATTGTAGATCCGGATATTACGGATAAGATATGTGATCCGGCTTGTGGTACAGGAGGATTTTTACTGGGAGCCTATCAGCATATTTTGACGAAATATACCAGTGAGCAACATTTGCATGAAGATGAAAATGGTTTCAAACGCGGGACTTTGGGAGATCGGATCACTAAAGATCAGGTGTGGAAAAAGCTGAAAGAGAAGACGTTTTACGGTTTTGATATTGACCAGACAATGGTGAGGATTGGGTTGATGAATCTGATCCTCCATGATATTTCTGTTCCTAAGATTGAAAATATAGATACTCTTTCCAAAAGGTATGATCAATACGAAGGGGATGAACAGTATTCGGTGGTTATGGCTAATCCTCCCTTTACAGGAAGGATTGCTGTGACGGATATGAGTGATAAATTCCGGATTAACCGTCCGCAAACTGAACTACTTTTTGTTGACCGGATTATTCGTATGCTGCGTCCCGGCGGAAAAGCCGGGGTAATCGTTCCGGAGGGAGTCCTGTTTGGTAGTAGTAAAGCAAACGTGGATATCCGGAGAGCTTTATTGATGGACTGTCAGTTGGAAGCTGTTATTTCGATTCCCTCGGGAGTATTTAAGCCTTATACGGGAGTAAAGACGGCGGGTTTGGTCTTTACTAAGGGTGAATTAAATGCTAAAAAATTTCATTCCGAAAAAGTTTGGTTTTATGAACTGTTGAGCGATGGTTATTCTCTGGATGATAACCGGAAGAAGTTGAAGGAAAATCCGTTACCGGAAGCTGTTGACCGATGGAAAAACAGATTAGGGGATGATACGGATAACCGGACAAAACAGTATTTTTATGTTCCGGTATCTGAAATGAAAGAAAATGATTTTGATTTGACTTTTGATAGATATAAAACATTCGATTATCAGGAAGAAGAGTATGACCCCCCCAAAGAGTTATTGAAGAAACTTTTGAAGTTTGAGAAAGATATTAGAAAAGGAATGGAAGAACTCAACAGAATGATTCAATGATTAAGAAAAAATTCGATTCGTTATTTTATTTTGAGCCAAAATCCAAAATCAAAGCCGGAGCTGGTCATAACAAAGGACAATATCCATTTTATACTTCAAGTGGTAATTTGACAAAAAAAGTGGAGATTGCTCAATATGCAGGAAATTCCCTCATATTTGGTACCGGAGGACAGCCCAGTGTCCATTTTTCTTTAGTTCCGTTTTCGACTTCAACGGATTGTATTGTTGCAACTCCAAGGACAAAAGAAATTAATCCCCAATATGTATATTATTTTCTGAAAGAGAATAGGTATATTTTGCAGAGGGGGTTCCGGGGGGCTGGTTTAAAACATATTTCAAAGAGTTATATAGAACATTTAGAAATACCGGTAATTTCTATAGAACAACAAAATCAAATTGTTTGGATTTTAGAAAAAGCTGAAAAATTAGTTGAGTCACAAAAGCAGAGTATAAAAATCCTTGAAACTTTGATTAAATCTGTCTTTCTGGATATGTTTGGAGACCCTGTATTAAATCCGCAAAAGCATCCAGTCGTCTCATTATTTCAATTAGGAAAATGGAAAAGCGGGGGAACTCCTTCACGAAGTAAAGATCTTTATTATCAGGGAAATATTCCTTGGTATACTTCGGGGGAATTGAATCATGTTTTTATATTTCAAAGTAAGGAGCATATAAATAATCAGGCAATAAATGAAACATCTGCTAAATTAGTTAAAGCTGGAAGTTTGCTTTTAGGAATGTATGATACCGCAGCTTTGAAATCCAGTATCACTACAGTGGATGCTTCGTGCAATCAGGCTATAGCTTTTTCTCTTTTATCAGAGAAAAAGTGTAATAGTTTGTATGTATATATGGCTGTTCAATTAGGAAAAGAGAAACATCTTTCCCAAAGAAGGGGAGTCAGACAACGTAACTTGAATTTGAGTATGATTAAGAATATCACGATTCCATTACCTCCGCTTGATAGTCAAAATCATTATGCTCTGATTTTTAATAAAGTATATGGAGAAATCGAACGTTTAAAGGAATCTTTGAGGTTATCAGAAACTCTTTTCAAATCCCTTTTTCAGAAAGCTTTTCGAGGTGAATTGGTAATTAATAATACGGAATATCTGCTTCGCAAAGCCATTGTTGAGTTGAATTGGCTGGAGGAACAACTGGGGCTTTTACAGATTTATGGTTTTTCTTCCGGTTATATAAAAAAATTAGCTGAAATCCGTGATAATGAAGAGATAGATTCTTTGAGTATCTTAGAAAGAACTTTGCAAGAAAATCGATTCCCTGCTATTAAAGAGATTGTCAGCTTAAAGGAACTGCTTTACTCTTTTGATATTCCTTTTCTGCATGAAGTGAGAAAGCCGGATCAGATACAGAGATTGATTTCACATTCGGTTTTCCGGGATACCAATATTCGGGAAGTTTTTGAAAAATTGCAGGAAAAGAATAGCTCAGAACAGATTGAAAAACAGATTGTCAGGGAGAGTGATCCGGTTTCCCGGTATATCGGTGAAATGCATTATCAGACTATTCCTGCCGGAAATGAACAGATGAGGTTGGCGCGTTTCATTTATGAATCGTTTCAGGATAAGGAATTTACAATCAGTGAGGTCGCTGAACGCTTGAAATCAGAAAAAGTAATTCCGGGAATAAAAGCGGGGAATGTAAAGGAAAATGTTTTCAGCTTGCTGAAGGAATTTATCCGGACGGAATTTTATGAATTTCCGTTTACTTTTCAGGATTTATCCCGGCAACTGCGCGAAAAACTATTTCATCCCTCATTTGAATTGTTACATGAATTTATTGTAGAGGAATTGGATAAAAAGGATGGATTACGTCAGATGTATTATCCGGGAGAAATGCAAAAGCTATATCCCGGACATTTTCAGCGTTTGCAAACAGAAAAAGCAACTAATAAATTATATTTGATTGCAACGTATGGAAATCGTCAGAATTAAAATATATACAACGTTCAGAGGCTTAAAACCTCCTTTTGAAATTAATTTCAGGAGCAATTCCGACCGGAATGAAATTGATCCGGTATGTTTTGCCGGATTGAATGGAGCCGGAAAGTCCAATGTCATGGAGTTGATTTCGGAGATATTCTTTTACTTGGAAGCTATTCATAATCTGTCTGCTCAGAAGTATGTCAAAAATAATAGTCCGTTTGGATTTTATATCGAATACCGTATTCCCATCACTGCAAATAATTTATTGGCAGGGGAACCTGCTTCCTATATTG
>URJC01000272.1 GCA_900548135.1 uncultured Odoribacter sp.
GAGAGTGGACTCCGGGATGGAACGTTACCTCAGATCCTGAACCGGATTACCTTGCCAAAGCCTTTTTCAGCAGTAAGTTGGAATCCAATCAAACCGGTGAAGGACTAAACAACATTTCAGATCAAGAAAGAAAGAACCAAATTGATATTGCCCTGGCTTACGACGATGCAGAGGATTTAATCTATTTTGAAAGTCCCAACCGGATGCGTAAATTACTTTGGCATGGAACGTATCCTAAATATACTGAACTTTTCCCGGGTTACGGTTATTTTGTCACTTATAGTTTTGACCTGAGATGCCACACAAAATACATGTTAGTGCCTGCCGGTTTTTCTAATGCGGATTTTGAAAATATGGAAAATGATGATTTCAATTTCACCATACAAAATGAGCGTGTTGCATTTTCTCCGGAAACCGTTTGTCCGATATTCTTATACATGGAGAATGGGCACGGAATACGCGGATGTATCCGGATAAACAGGATTGAGCCGGTGACAGACGAGCTGGTCAACGGTGTACTTTACCATCGGAATGCGAAAGTGTACTTTGACTTGAAATATCGTAAGACACAGGTGAATAAAGATATTTTTTAACTAAAAAATGTAACGATGAAAAGATATTTATTCCGGATCATTACTTTGGTCTGTGCAAAGATGATGATTCCCTCTTTTTTGTTTGCCGGAACCGTTTTCAACGCGAATGCACAAAAAATCACGCTAGTGTATAAACAGGTTGAGTTGCATAAAGTATTGGAGGAAGTGAAAAGGCTGACTTCATACGATTTTATTTACAAGCCTGAAGATATTGATGGAGGGAAAAAACTGTCCTTGGATATACGGGAAGAAAATTTAGAACCGGCTTTGAAAAGGATTTTTGATCCGATGGGGATAAGTGTGAGGATAGAGAGTCAGGTCATTATGCTACAGAAGGGACAACAGGAGGAGATTTCGAAACGGGTGCTGAAAGGGAAAGTGCTGGATGAAGACAAGAATCCGCTTCCTGGTGTCAATGTATTTATTACCGGAACGACAATCGGTGCACTGACGGACGTGAATGGGGAATTCCAGATTGGAGTGCCGGGCAATGTAACTTCCATAACGTTTTCGTTTGTCGGTATGAAATCTGTGGTGTATAGCCTGAAAGAAGTGGATTGGAGTAAACCGGTGAAGATTATCATGAAAAGTGAGGTGGCTACTTTGGATGAAGTGGTTGTTACCGGTATGGAACGTGTGGAACGTCAGAAAATGACAGGTAGCGTAGCTACGGTAACAGCGAAGGATCTGCGCTATCAAGGAATAACTTCTATTGACCAGATCCTGGAGGGAATGGTTGCTGGTCTGAATAGTACTTCTGTGTCGGGAGCACCCGGTACACGGGCTCAGATTACCATCCGCGGTGAAAACAACCTGAGCGGGAGAACGGAGCCGTTATGGATTGTCGACGGATTGCCATTATTGAGTGGTGTGCCTCAAGACAATACGGGTGATTATGTCGGAACCGTGATGCAGGACGGAGTGGGAAACATTATGCCGGAAGATATAGAATCCATTACGATCTTGAAAGATGCTTCCGCTACGGCCATTTATGGTGCAAGAGCTGCGAATGGGGTGATTGTTATTGAAACCAAAAAAGGATTTCGTTCGAAATTGCAATTCAATTATTCGGGAACATATAACGTGGCGATAGCCCCCCGGATGAAGATGGATTTTATGAATTCGCAGGAAAAATTGGAATATGAGGCAAATGTTTTGGATTATGTGGGTTTGAATTATGCTGACAATTTGGGGCGGGGTGGCCGGTTAAGGCGGCAATTGTATGAAGGGAAACTCACTCCGGGTGATTATCAGAGTGCAGTGGCCGATTTGGCCAGTCGTTCTACCAATTGGTTTAAAGAGATATTCCGGACTGCCCATTCCCAAATGCACAATTTGAGTCTGAGGGGAGGTACGGAAGAAATGACTTATTACACTTCGTTCAATTTCCAAAATAAAAACGGTATTTTATTGCCTAACCGTTATTCCAGTGCGGGAGTATTGGTGAGATTGGATTACCGGCCGGTAAAAAATTTGATTATCGGAGTGGATGTCAATGCTTCTACACGTAAGAATGAAGACCATGCTTCGGCTGTCGACCCGTTTAATTATGCAATGTTTGCCAATCCGTATGAACGTCCTTATGATGAAAACGGGAATTATGCTGCTGACCTGACCTATTTGCCGAATAATATATCGCATGCAAGCAGTTCCGGTTATAAATATGACCGGTTTAATATGTTGCGGGAGTTGAACGAAACCAGAAATACACAGAAAGGGTTAGATTTCAGTTTGACTTTCAATTTGAAGTATAACATTCTGGATGGATTGGCCATAGAGTCTATTGTACGAAAAGGGTTAAGTTACAATACCTCCATGAGAGAAATTCATCCAGGCACTTATACTTCCTACATCTATGAACGGTTTGCTCCGGTTGTTTTTCCGAATAGTGAAAATTATCCCGATATTTACGATAACGGAGAAATCTCAGAGAGTGCCGGACACAATAACAACTGGTCTGTCAGGAATCAGATTGACTATTCTTTCAATGTGAAAGGCGGCCACTCGTTTACCTTTTTAGTGGCAAATGAAGTAAGTTCCAAAAAATTCAACAATTTCGGATATTCTTCTCCCATCTACGACCAGGTATATCGAATTACCGGATTGCCGGTTTTTACCGAAGATGTGTCCTATGAAGATTTAAGAGGAATATTGAATGGTTTGTTCAATACTTCCGACGGGCAGGACAGAACGGTATCTTTCCTGGGTACGGCCCGTTACAGTTACAAAGATCGTTACGTATTGAACTTCAACTATCGTGCCGATGGAGCCGATGTCATCGGTGAAGACAATCGTTTCACCCCTTTGTGGTCTATCGGAGGACGTTATAATCTGCATAAAGAGAAGTTTTTTGAAAATAATATTCTGACTGAATTTTCAATCCGTGGTTCTTACGGATACACCGGTAACATCGACCGTACCGCTTATCCGTTCTCTACAATTGAATACAGCAGTGGCATTTATGAAGGGAATCATTATGTATCGAACTTCTCATTCCCCAATCCTTCTGTAAAATGGGAGAAAAAAATGGACCGGAATGTAGGTGTGGATCTATCCTTCTTTAAAGGGAGGATCAATTTTACAGCAGATTATTACAATAACCGCACGGATGATGTACTGGAATATTTGACTGTCCCCTTGTCCACAGGCAGAAGAAACGTGAAATCTAACGGCGGAGTAGTCGCTAATAAAGGTTTGGAATTGTTTTTAAATGTTCGCTGGATTCAGACTTCGGATATCACTTTTTCAACATCTGCTAATGTTGCCCGAAACAAAAATATCATAAAACGCTCCCTTTATACCTATAACAGTTATGAGGAGGCAATTAGCCGTTCCAATAACAGAGGGGGAGTTGTTAATGTTATCGGAAAAGAAACCGGTTCTGTTTACGGATGGAAATCTGCCGGTGTCGATCCGAATAGCGGTAATCCCATGTTCCAATTGACGGAAGACGGTAAACGCGCTTTTGCAAAGTTTTTGGATGGTTGGGAAGATTTTTATGGTAAAGGCCGGTTTATTGATGGTGGTGTCGTGACTTCTTTTGACCAGATTCCGGACGCGCTCCCGTTTATCAAAGATCTGAACAGCATGCAGACAGATTATTTTAATCCTTCCATGCAATATCTGGGACGTACAAATCCGTTATTTGTAGGTGGATTTAATACTTTCTTCAAATACAAAAACCTGGAATTCACTACTCAGTGGACTTTTAAAACAGGACATATCATCGAATCATTCAGTGATTTGAAAAATGCTCCGGGGAAAAGGAATTACAAGTCTGGTGTTACGAATGACATTATTGTTTCAGGAACCAACCGGGAACGCAAATATCTGGAATTCTGGCAAGGAGCTGGTGACCGGACAAACGTATCGCGTTTTGTGACTACGGAAGACTATTGGTCGGGAATGGTAACCAGTGACGATTATGAAAAGGGGGATT
>URJC01000273.1 GCA_900548135.1 uncultured Odoribacter sp.
TGCCATTTTAGCAATAGCCCTGTTGTAATATGCTTTCGCATTTGAAGGATCGATCTTGATAGATTCTGTGTAATTTTTTATAGCTTCCTGATAACTTCCTTTTTTTTGCATAACTACTCCCCGGTTGAAATAAAGTGCACTTGAATTTAAGCCAAATTCTTTGGCTGTAACGACATCCATTTCCACATTTTTTCCCAGTTTTAGTGCTCTGTCATAATCTTCCAGTGCCCCGTCCAGATCGTTCATCCGGAAACGGGCAATTCCGCGGTAATGATAAGCCTTGATAAAATCAGGACGTAGTTTTATGGTTTCTGAATAATCTTTTATTGCATTAGCATAAATGCCCAGATTTTCATAAATGATGCCTCGGTTGAAATAAGAATCGGCATGATCGGGGAAGTTGATAATAATATAATTGAAATCAGTTAATGCTTCTTTAAGATGACCTGTATTAGCATAGGAGATAGCACGGTTATAGTAGGCTGGAAACCATGTTGCATTTTCCTCCAAAATCTGATTGAATTCTGTTATGGCTTGTTCATAATTTTTTTGCTTCATATATTCCAACCCACGTTTATTGGCCTGTTTCAGTTTTGTCTGACAAGCTGATAAAAGAATCATAGCTATGATCAATAATTGACACTTCATTGGAATACAAGCTTCAAAGTTCTATTGTTTATGGAGATTCTCCAAACGATTTGCCAAAGTTAACGAATCAGAGTGAGATAATAAAGTTTTGGATGTTTTTTTTATATGGAACCGAATAGACAATTTTACTTATAAACTTTTTAGTTATATAATTTCCGGATCAAATCCTGACGTTGGATTTTTTTCAAGATGGAAATAATTCTGGCTTTGAATTCTTTTTTATACCAAAAAAAGAATATGTTTTGTTGTTTTTTTTCTTCTTCTGATTTTGCTGTTTTTATTTTTTTAAGCGAATAGGGATGATATCCGGTGTAATATATGGTTGTCGCAACTGTCATGGGGGTTGGGGTAAAATCTTGTACTTGTTCCAGCCGGAAGTCCAATTCTTTTGTATCCACAGCCAACTGAGCCATATTTTCAAGACTGCAACCGGGGTGAGAAGATATAAAATAGGGAATAATCTGTTCTTTAAGTTTGTATTTCTGATTGATATCGTCGAAGAATTTTTTTAGTTGTTTAAATAATACAAATGAAGGCTTTCTCATTATCTGCAATACCTGAGGAGAAGCATGTTCCGGAGCCACTTTAAACCGACCTGAAACATGATAACGGATAACTGTTTCCAGATATTGTTTATTTATCTGATTTATATGTGGATCATGGGTGTCATTTAAACATAAGTCATAACGTATTCCGGAACCAATATAACAGTGTTTAATATCAGGATGTTTTCTGGCTGTTTCGTATAGGCGGAGTAAGGGGGAATGATCTGTGTTCAGATTTTTGCAAATGCTTGGGTAGGCACATGAAGCTCTTTTACATTGATAGCAGATTTTTTCATCTTTACCTCCCATTCGATACATGTTGGCAGAAGGACCTCCTAAATCAGTTACAGTTCCCCTGAAATCTGGCATAGCAGCTATGCTGTCGAGTTCTTTCAAAACAGATGCTTCCGAACGGGAAATAATAAATTTTCCCTGATGGGCTGATATTGTACAAAAAGCACATCCTCCAAAACATCCGCGGTGTAGAGTTACTGAGTGCCGGATCATATTATAAGCCGGAATATCTTTTCCTTTATAACGGGGATGGGGCAAACGTGTAAAAGGGAGAGCGTAAATATCATCTAATTCCGCAGTAGTCAAAGGAGGATAAGGGGGATTAACGATAATTTGATTGTTATGGATTTGCTGAATCAAACGGGCTGCCTCGATTGTGTTGGATTCTTCCTCGATATGCCTGAAGTTTTGAGCATGTTTTTTTTTGTCAGACAGGCAAGATTCGTGCGAATGCAGTTGAATGGTCTGCCATTTTTTATTCGCAGCTATTTTTTCTCCCTGTTTCCGGATAATAACGGTTTGGGGTATATTGGTTAACTTGTGGAATGGGATACCTTTATTCAACATTTTGCATATTTCTGTCAAAGGTTTTTCTCCCATACCATAAACCAGTAAATCAGCCTTACTGTCCACCAGGATAGAAGGCCTTAATCTATTTTCCCAGTAATCATAATGGCTCAGGCGTCGTAATGAAGCCTCAATCCCTCCAATAACGACAGGAATATTCGGATAAAGCTGTTTTAAAATGTGAGTATAGACTATTGTTGGCATGTCAGGGCGGGCACCTGACCTTCCTTCTGGGGTATATGCATCATCAGAGCGTTTTCGTTTTGATGCTGTATAATGGTTTACCATTGAGTCCATAGAACCGGCTGTTACCCCGAAAAAAAGACGTGGAATCCCAAGTTTCTTAAAATCCCGTAAATCGTCTTGCCAGTTAGGTTGCGGAACAATAGCGACTTTTAGTCCTAAAGATTCGAGCAGACGCCCAATAACTGCAGGACCAAAAGAAGGATGATCTATATAGGCATCACCAGAAAATAAGATTACATCAAGTTGGGACCATCCTCTTGCTTTTACCTCTTTAGCGGAGGTGGGTAACCATTGTAATTGTTGTTCTGTATTCATATTTTCTTAGCTTTCACAACGATAATGCAAGCAGCATGCCGTGTCAAATTTATTTGAATCTGGTTGGGATGCCATTTGTTTTCTGCAAAGATAGAGAAGATTATGAAAATTTAAGAATAGTATCTTCTATTTTCGTATCTTTGCGCTCTGAAAAAGAGACAGGGAAAGTATGCGATATGATGAAAAAAGTAAATATTATTAGTTTAGGATGTTCTAAGAATTTAGTAGATACCGAAATGCTTTTGAAACAATTTGACAAGGCGGGTTATCTGACTGAGACGGATGCTGAAATAGTAATTGTAAATACTTGTGGTTTTATAGGAGATGCAAAAGAAGAATCTGTCAATACTATCCTTGAACAGGTGGAACGTAAAAAAGAAGGTTTTATTAAACAAGTCTATGTTATTGGCTGTTTATCACAAAGATATGGTGCTGAACTTAAAGAAGAAATTCCGGAAGTGGATGGTTTTTTTGGTAAATTTGACTGGAAGGGAGTACTTGAAAAAGCAGGTCAGCACTTTGACGAGGAGAGCCGTAATCAACGGATTCTGACTACTCCTTTTCATTATGCATATTTGAAAATTTCAGAGGGATGTAACCGGAATTGTTCCTATTGTGCCATTCCGATTATGACTGGAAAACATAAGTCCAGAGAATTTGATGAATTGTTGGAAGAATGCAGGGAGCTTGTGAAAAATGGGGTGAAAGAAATACTGGTAGTTGCTCAGGACCTGACTTATTATGGGATTGATTTGTATGGTAAGAACCGCCTTGGTGAATTGATTGACCGGATGGCAGATATTGAAGGTTTGAAATGGATCAGGTTACATTATGCTTATCCTGCTGGTTTTCCATTGGATTTACTGACTGTTATGAGGGAGCGTTCCAATGTATGTAAATACTTGGATATCGCTTTACAACATTGTAGTGATCATATGTTAAAACAGATGCGAAGAGGAATTTCTAAGCAACAAACAATAGAGCTGATTCGTAAAATTCGAAATGAAGTTCCGGGAATATTTATACGTACGACCTTGATGACCGGACATCCGGGAGAAACAGCGGAAGATTTTGAGGAACTATGTGACTTTGTCCGGCAAATGAAGTTCGAACGGTTGGGCGTATTCCCTTATTCGCATGAAGAAGATACTTATTGTGCCCAGCACTATCAGGATGATGTGCCGGAAAAAATAAAGAAGGAACGGGCTGAAAAAATCATGGATATTCAGGCCGGAATTTCTGAGAAAGTGAATTGTTCTTTGATTGGAAAAAGAATGCAAGTGCTCGTTGACCGACAAGAGGATGGATATTATGTTGGCCGTACAGAACATGATTCGCCGGAAGTTGATCCTGAAGTGTTGATAAATACTGACACTGCTTTGAAAATCGGAACTTTTTAAAGCAGTGTCAGTATTTA
>URJC01000274.1 GCA_900548135.1 uncultured Odoribacter sp.
GCTCATCTTCGGTAGGGGCTGAACGTACGTTCTTTGATACCTATCCCGGAGTTTATGCCGGCTGGAATCTGAAAAATCAATCGTTTTTGCAGGGGGCAGTTTGTGTGGACCGGCTGGCATTAAAGGCTGGATATTCAATGACTGCCAATAGCCGTTATTCCGGTAAATTAGGCCAGTACATTTACCGGAACAAGAAATTCCGCGATTTGAGCGGCACCGTGCGCGACGGTATTCCTAATTCACAATTGCATCCGGAAAGAAATACTCTTCTGAATTTTGGGGTTGATTTAGGAATGTTTGGTAACCGTTTGGTTGTTGGGGCCGAAGTTTATGAGGAACAAACCCGTGATATGATCTTTGATCGCCAGGCTGCTTCTTTATTCGGATTTGGGACGATTTATGATAATACCGGTAAGATCCGTACCCGGGGGGCAGAACTTTCTGTTCAACTGACACCTGTACGTAGCGATCGGACAGAATGGGTCATTGGAGGAAATATTGCCGGTTATCGTTCAAAACTCAGGAGCCTTGGCGAGGAAACACAGCGTGTACGGGAATTTTCTGACGGTTCAGCCTTGGTTTCCAGGGTTGGAGAGGCTCCCTATCAGTTCTATGGATACCGGGCTGAGAAAGTACTCAAGGATGATGCTGAAGCTGCTGCCTATGACAGGTATTCTTATAATGGTAAACGCTTTAATGCCGGGGATGTCCTTTTCAGCGACGGTAACAATGATCATCGGGTGACGAAGTCTGACCGGGTGGTTTTGGGACGTCCAACTCCTGATTTTTATGGTAGTTTCTATACCATGATTCGTTATCAGAAATTGACTTTGTCAGCCGATTTCAGTTATAGCTACGGTAATAAGATATACAACGGTGTACGCTGTTTGACGGAGTCTCCCTCTGATTTTGGGAATAAAAGCCGTGCCGTATTGGCTCTGGAATTCCGAAGGTCAGCTCACTGATATGCCAAAAGCCGATTATGGCGATCCGATGGGAAACAACCGTTTCTCTTCCCGTTGGATTGAGGATGGTTCATTCCTCAAATTGAAGAATGTCACTTTATCCTGGAATCTGCCCGATAATCTTTGGTTTTTCAGAACTGCACAGATCTGGGTGAGCGGTGAGAATCTCTGCACTTTTACCAAATATTTGGGCTTTGATCCGGAGTTTGCCACTTCTTACGATCCGGCACAGGCTGGGTTTGACTTAGGGAAAATACCGGCTGCACGAAGTGTGAAATTAGGAATTAAACTGAATTTTTAAGTGTAAAGATTATGAAAAAGACAATTTATATTTCATTGTTTCTGGTGGCAATTTTCCTGACTTCCTGTGAAAAGTTTTTTACTCCCGATGATAACGATGTGATCCGGGAAGAGGACAGTTTTCAGAAACGTTCGGAAATCTATTCTGCTTTTATTGGGATGGGTGCTGTTTTTCAGGATATTGCCTCTCAATGGTTGGTGCTCTCGGAATTGAGAGGAGATATGCTTGAACCTTCAGAAACGGCACCTGAAGAATTATGGTCGGTTTATCGGTATGAACTCAGTGAAGAAAATGAGTTGGTGAAGCCCGATGTATTTTATAAAGTGATTCTCTATGCCAATGATTTTATCCGTCACACCATGGAACGTAAACGGGAAAATTCGGAGATCCTGGAAGAAAATGTCTATCTGGGGATGTTGTCGCAGGCATTGTGTTATCGGAACTGGTGTTATCTGGCTTTAGGAAAAATATATGGTGAAGCAGCCTGGCATGATTTTGCACTCTCAGATGCGATTGATCCTTCAGATATTCCCGTATTGAAGTTTAAAGCTTTGATACCCGAATTGATTAATTCCATGTTGAATGGAATTGAAGGTATCGGCGGTTTTCGGGATCTTTCCTGGAGTGATGCAATCCTGAATAATGGGGATTATTCGTGGAACCGGGTGGTGGTGAAACCGCAGGTATTGATGGCTGAACTTTATTTATGGCAGGGAGATTATCAAAAGGTCATTGAATATGCAATGCAAGTGATTAATGAATCTTCTGATGTCAATAAATTCAAAGTGTCCGGTTTATATAAAAACGGAGAATGGAAAAAAATGATTTCTTCGACGATTGGAAATGCTATCAGTGAGCGGTTTACGGTGATTCCATTCAGCCGGACCGAAAATCAGACCTGTATTTTTCAATCCTGGCTGTTGATGGATTATTTACATGCTACTGCCTCAGTTGCGGAACGGTTTGAAAAACAGGAGCGCAGTAATAATAGTGCAGGGGATATCTGGCGCGGAAAAGGAGTTACTTACAGTGAAGTTGCAGATAAATTGATGGTAAAGAAATATAATATTGCTACGGGTAATTTGGACGCTCCTGTGATCATTTACCGGACAGCAGATGTCTTTTTTATGCTGATTGAGGCATTAAACCGGATTGGATATAGCGAAGAGGCACTGGTTCTCCTCAACAATGGATTGAAAGGCTATTGGAACGGTTCTGGCTTTAGACCTCCCTACGATAATCCCTTATTTACTACTGCTATGCGTGAGAATATCGGTATCCGGGGACGGGTTGAGTTGAAACCGGTACGTCCGGAGGTGTTTGATGATCCTCAGGCTACTCCTGAACAAAAGGCTTTTGCCCTCGATTCATTGATGCTTGAGGAGATTGCGATGGAATCGGCTTATGAGGGAAAACGCTGGTTTACCTTGATGCGTCTGGCTGAGTACTGGAATCGGCCTGAAATACTGGCTGATCCGGTGGCTGCAAAGTTTGAGGAAGAACAGGAAAAGTACAGGACTTTCTTGATGAATCCGGAAAATTGGTTTATCCATGTGAAGCACAATTAAAGTTTCTCTCTGACAAGAGGCAAGCAGTAGGATTCAAATACCTGAACAATTAAAATGAGTTATATCATGAAAACAAAACATATATTTTACGGTTTACTGGCATTGCTTTTGGTGGCTTGCAATGATGACGATTATTTGACTGAGGTGTCTATTCCCGATGGAGAAGGACAGGAAATTCAGAGTAATCCGTTGAAAATGACCAATCCTTATTATTGGTGGGCCAATAATTTTCCCGGTGATGTACCCGATTCTTTGACCCGGGTACAGGATTATGAAGTCACCATTGACGGAAATTATAAACAGTGGACTCATTTGAAAATTAATACCCAACCGACCCCTTGGGTCAGTACAGGCTTGTATCTGCCTGTGGCAGAAAAAATAACGGTGGAAGTACCTGAAGGATTGCCTGGACTGAAGTACCGGATCGGGGTCTGGCATTGTTTGTTGCCCGACGACGAGCCCCGGAAACGCTATAGCACGATCTGGAAAACAGGTGAACTGCAACCCGGAGTGAATGAGTTGTTTAATTATTTCGGGGGACATCTTTACATTACTTTTTCCAAACCGCTGGCTCAGTCATTTAGTCTGAAAGTGAGTGGGGCTGTAAAATCCCCTGATTTTATATTGGGTAAGACTGATCCCGAATCCTGGAAAAAAGAAGTGGCCGGTTCAGGGGTACCCTATGCGGAAATGATTGGTAAACGGATGATATTGACCATGCCTGTTACAGAACTTCGTAAAGTAGCTGATCCGCAAGCTTTAATGGAATTTTATGACGAATTTGTGGACGAAGATTATAACAAATATGCCGGGATGTCAGATGAGGAAGAAGGTATCCATCAGGCTCCTACCTTCCCTTGGCGTTATAATGTTGACATACAACTTTGTGTTGGTGCCGGACATAATGGTTACCCTTTTGTCGGAGGCCTTGACTGGGCTGGAAGTGCACTCAGTCTGATTAAAATGCAGGAAGGCGACTGGGGAACTTATCATGAGTTGGGACATAATTATCAGACTTCAACCTGGAAATGGGGGGCTTTGGGGGAAGTGTCAAACAACTTGCATGTTTATCATATGGTGAACCGGAAGTTTGGGAAAATGCATCCCCGTGAAATAGATGGGGAGAGTGCTGTAAAATATTA
>URJC01000275.1 GCA_900548135.1 uncultured Odoribacter sp.
CTGGAATACAGTCGGAAAAATCCCGTGTTTGTTCAACACCCTGGATGGAATTTCAGGCGTTCTTGATCCCCAGGTGGTATATCCATGTAATTCCGGCCCCACACCCATAAACATAGCCGCCCAATTGGGTGCACTCGAAGAGGGTAAAATACTGCGGGATTCCAGGGTATAGGCCCCTTGTTCCATTAAAGATTTCACATTAGGCATATCAGCTTTGGGGACACTGTAAGCCCCCCAACCGTCTAATCCGATCAACACCACGTGTTTCACTCCTTTCACAGAAGTTTTCTTAGCGAAACAGCTTGAAGAACAAGCCAACAGCAATACTATGCCAAGAGTTAAAGTTAATTTTTTCATTTCAGTAATCATTAATTATTCATATTATTCAAATTTCGACTCCTCCATCCAATAGGATAACTTCTCTGCCGGCCCTTTAGGGTAATTCGGACTATACAAGCGTGTCTTGGTCAATTTTTGCAGTTGCCCGTCTTTTACATATTCCTCTCCTCTTTCTGACAAATGTTGCACCATTCTCTCCCGCCACATAGCCAACACTTTAGCCCGTTTTTTCTCTCCGGCTAAATTCACTTTCTCGTACGGATCTTTCTGCAAATCAAATAATTGTTCTTCACCGGAACGGAAAAACCAGATATATTTCATTTTTCCATCAGTTAAGCCACACCAATAATTATCCGGACTGTAACAAGTAGCATGTTCCAAATCGATATACTCCCTCCATTCCGGATTTTTTTCCTGTAACAAAGGCAATAGCGAAGCCCCATCAACCTCCTGGGGTACCTGTCCGCCGGCAACATCAACAAAAGTGGGTAAAATATCCCTGATCTCCACCACTTGCGACAAATGACTACCGGGCTTCACAGCCAACTCCATATCTTTAGGCAACCGGAGCATAAACGGTACATTAGAAGAACCTTCGTAGGCATAAGTTTTTCTCCAGTGATAATGATCTCCCAGCATGTCTCCATGGTCAGACACAAATAAAATAACCGAATTATCATACAACCCTTCCTCTTTCAAGGCTTGTATAATCCTTCCAACCTGATCGTCGATAAAGGTAATGGCAGCATAATAATGCCGGCGGGAATCTTTTGCATGCTCCACTCCATAATCTCCGAAAGCAGCATCTTTAGACTTCGGATAAGCAGCAAATTTAGCATCCCAATCTCCAATCACCGGAGCAGGAATGTCTACATTCTTATACATATCCAGGTAACGCTGTGGTGGGTCATAAGGGCTATGCGGCCGGGCAAAAGACACCTTCAGAAATAAAGGCTTATCTGATTTATAATGATGGATAAACTCCACCGCAGTTTCCCCGGTCCAATAAGTAGGATGCAATTTCTCATCCAAAGGATAAGTACCTCCGGTATGGTCGTTCCACCCTATACCCAATTCATCCGGATTCAATCCCGGAGCCTGCAATTTAAACCAATCCCGGTAATCACTCACATACCCATCTTGTTCAATACGTCCGCTTTCATCGACCAGGGTTCCATGAAAACCATGCAAAGACTTCTGAGGAAACCAATGCATCTTGCCAATACCAAAAGTATAATACCCGTTCTCCCTCAGCATCCGGGGCAATTCGTATTTATAAGTACGCGCAATTTTCCCATACCCCAACATCCCGTGATGCCAGGGGGACATTCCGGTCAGTAAAGCCGCACGGGCAGGTGTACTACTCGGAGTAGTTGAATAAGCATGATCAAAACACACTCCTTCACGGGCTATGGCATCCAAATTCGGAGTTTTCACTTGACTACTTGCCCAACCCACACAGTCTCCCCTTTGCTGATCGGTCATAATCAGAATAATATTCGGTTTTTGGGGCACCTGTGCTTCCAAAGCTGACAAACCGGTAAATAACGAAGCCGTCAGAATTGCTGATTTTTTGAGATCCATGAGATATATTTTTTATTGACATTCATTTTCCAAATTCAATACTAAAACAGGGGACAGCTACAATTGCATTTCCTTCAAAATTTCCCCCTTCGTATTCAACACTTTAATAGTCAGTTCATGGCCTTTTTTAGTTAATACCATTACTGTCGCACCCTCCATGGTATATCCTCCGCCGACAAAAACAGGAAAATTATTCCCGGCAGCACCTTTAGGATGAAAAACATATTTATGGGTATGGGCATTCAAGGATACATTAAAAGGAGCATTTTTCAGCAAATCTCCCCATAAATCCTTGCAAGGTTGGTATTTATCCGTATTTCCATATACCGGAATGTGGTGTATCAGGACACGTTTATCCGCTTTCCGAAAAACTTTCGAACCGAGTTCCTGCTTCAGAAAACCCACCTGATCTTTCCGCAATTTAGTGAAATCATTCAAATGATAATACACCCAATGATCATCCGGTTTATCTTCCCCACAGTCCAACAGGACAAAACGGGTATCTCCCCAACTAAATGCACCATAGGTTTTTCCTCCCACATAGTCCAGTAAATCCCGCAAATGAAGCGAATAGGCATTCCGGATTTCATGATTACCCCGTAAATAAAATACAGGTATACTTTCAGCCCCAACTTCCTGATTATAGTATGCCAGAGAACGGACCGCCGCATTTTCATCAGCAGGAGCATCGAAACAATCCCCGTTAAAAATCACAAAATCATAACCGGTATCTTTCACCCGTTCATACAAAGCTTTCATCGTCTTATGCTGATTATGGATATCATTAAAAATAATAGCCGTAAAATCCGTGGTACCAGCAGCAGGAAGCTGAAAGGAATAGAAAGGAGACACCACTGAATCTCCGAAAACTTTACTATAAGCCCGATAAGACAATATTTCTTTAGAGCAAACCCGATAGTAATACTTTTCTCCCGGTTTCAAATTTTCCAACCGGATTTTATGAATGTGATTATTACTTACTTTTTGTCCGTCCATTTCCGTAAAGGCCTGTTGTAAATGAAGAGTATCCGTACCATATTCCACCCAACTGTATACAGGTACCCGGGTTACCCAGCTCACCGTAATTCCATTACCGACAGGATTTTGCAAATAAGGCTTTGTCCGGAAAATCTCATGAACATCTGCTTTCAAGGCTACCGTAGCCACAACCGGACGATGATCAGAAGCAACCGGACTGTTGACTACCTGATTGCCCAAAACAGCATAAGAATAACCATTTCCTGTAAACCCTAAAATATAATCTATACATTCCCTGGGTTCATTGGCAGGAAAAGTATTATTTTTAGGATTCGTCAACACGACAAATTTTTCTTGCAACGCCTTCAGTACCGGCGAATCCGGTCTGGCATTCAAATCACCTGCCAGAAAAACCGGTTTATGAATAGGCTCAAGTTCCTTTATAATCATAGAAACTGTCAACAACTGGTCTTCAGGTGTCAAAGAAAAATGAGTACAACAAAAAACATACTTATCAAATTCAGCAATCACCATTACCCGGCTTTCTTCACGTCCTGGCAAAGGGAAATAACGATAGTTAATTGGTTTTTCCTTTGACAATAACCCAATTCCATATTTTCCACCTTGATAAGGAATAGCCGGAGCATAAATCCGGTGCATTAAGGTATAATCTCCCAATTCATGTAAAACATCTACTCCTTTGGAGCGGTAAGTGGCACTATCCAGTTCCTGAACCGCCACCACATCCGGTTTTGCCTGATTAATAACTTCAGCAATACGCTCATAATCGACCTTTTTATCCAATCCGGCCCCATTATGAATGTTATAACTCATGATTCTGACTGTTTCTTGTGCAGAAACAGAAAAAAATAGCAACAAAGCTAATAAGGTTCCCAGTAAAAATTTCATCTTAATATTTTAAAATTTGTATGATTTCTGCAGGCCCTTCTCTTTTTCGATGAAATGACCTCTATATCACTTCCTCGCAATCACGATAGTCTTCCCTTTAGGAATATATAAT
>URJC01000276.1 GCA_900548135.1 uncultured Odoribacter sp.
AGACCAATCAGGCAGATTTAATATTTAGTGATATTCATTTGGGGGATGGGAAAAGTTTTGAAGTGTTCCGCCGTTTGGAAATAACTACTCCTGTGGTTTTTATTACAGCCTATGATGAGTATGCTTTGGAGGCATTTCATAGCCAGGGGGTGGCTTATATATTAAAACCTTTTGAACCGGAAGAAATTCGTAAGGCTTTGCTAAAGGTACAGGCTTGGCTGGGATTGGGGAAAATTGCAGAACCTTCGGAGCAGCAACCGGTTTATCAGGAACGTTTTTTGGTACAGGTGGGGGTAAGGATGAAATCAGTCCCCGCCAGTGAGGTTGCTTATTTTATGGCTGATGGTAAATACCTCATGCTCTATACTTTTGAAGGGAACGGATATATTGTCGATCAGACTATGGCAGCTTTGGAAGGGCGTTTGAATCCGGTGAATTTCTTCCGGATAAACCGGAAATTTATTGTCAATTATCTGGCAATCAAAGATATGATCCGGTATTCGGGAAGCCGGATTAAAATTGTTTTACAGCCTGCTACTATGGAAGATACTGAGGTGATTGTCAGTACCGAACGGATGAAAGAATTTAAAGAGTGGTTGAACCGGTAAAGTGCGTAAAGAATATAGAGGTGTATAAAATATTTATTTCAATGAAAAAGATTTTATTATTAGGAATCGTGTTATTGTCGGTTGTATGCGTGCAGGCTGCCGGCGATGGAATGAAATGGTTTCGGGATGCAAAATTTGGTTTATTTATTCATTGGGGACTGTATTCTCAGGCTGCTGGTGAATGGAAAGGACATCCGACAAAAGGAGGAGAGCATTTTATGCTGTATGAACGTATTCCTTTGAAAGAGTATGCCACTATTGCTGACGATTTTAATCCGACAGCGTTCAATGCCCGTAAATGGGTGAAAGCTGCAAAGCGGGCGGGCATGAAGTATATTGTGATTACGACTAAACATCATGATGGATTTGCAATGTACCATTCGGCATGTAGTGATTATAATATTGTAGAACGTACTCCTTTTGCCCGGGACCCTTTGAAAGAACTGGCTGAAGCCTGCCGGAAAGAAGGTGTGAAGTTAGGATTTTATTATTCTTTAGGCCGGGATTGGGAAGATCCGGATGTGCCAACTAACTGGCCTGTAAAAGCAGGACGGAGTAATACCTGGGATTATCCCGATGAGGATGCAAAGCAATTGCCTGCTTATATTGAACGTAAAGTGAAACCTCAGTTGAGGGAATTGTTGACAAATTATGGGGAAATTGCCATGATCTGGTTTGATACCCCGGAATTGGTGACTAAACAACAAAGCCGTGAATTGCGGGAGTTGATTCATTCTTTGCAGCCGGAATGCTTGATTAATAGCCGGATTGGGAATGGATTAGGGGATTACGCCATTGTGGAACAAACTTTGGTTTCAAAAATTAATCCCCGTCCTTGGGAAGCTTGCCTGACAATGGGAAAAAACTGGGGGTATAATCGTTTTGATACCGTATATAAACGGCCTGACGTGATGATTCGTAATTTGGCTGATGTAGTCAGTAAAGGGGGAAATCTGTTGCTGAATATCGGTCCTGACGGTAAAGGCCGTTTTCCGGATTTAACTAAGCCTGGATTAGAGGCATTCCATGCCTGGTTGAAAAAGAATGGAGAAGCAATTTATGGAACAAGCCCCTGGATCATATCCGGAGAAGATCTTAATCCCGGTCAATCATCTGGGCTACAGGTGAATACACAGTTTCATGATGCGGTTTACGATGGGACACCTAAGGATATTGTTCCGGATTTCAGGTTTACCCGGAATGGAAAATCAATTTATGTGATTGTACGGCATGTAGACGATTGCTCTTTTATATTGCGTTCTTTCCGGCAGACAAAAGGAATTAAAAAGGTGGAATTACTGGAAAATCACCGGAAGGTAGATTGGGAGATGACTGAAGAAGGATTGCAGATTCGGGACATTGTCCGTCCGGCTAAAGCTTTTCCGGTATATGTGTTGAAGGTGGTGCTGGATTAAACCAGAATAAATGGAATCCGAAATCGGGGTGGGATAGAAAATGACAGGCGGCCCGGTAGAAAGTAACTTCTGTATTTGTCCGGGCTGTAATATAATCAGAGCTGAGGATATTCTCCGTAAATGGCTGGTAATATCTACCGGCAATTTACGGAAAAAGGTTGCATAAACGAAGTGATCCGATAGCTTGTTGTTGTTTTCAAAGGATAACATTTATTTTACCCGGTATTTGTTGGCTCTGAGGATGGTTAGTACCTTTTCCCGGACCTCTCCCTGAATGATAATTTCTCCGTCTTTCACAGAACCGCCGGTGCCACACTTATTCTTTAATAATTTGGTTAATTCTTTCAAATCATTTTCTGTCCCGATGAAACCTTGTACCAGGGTGACAGTCTTTCCCTTACGTTGCTTGGAATCAAGTACCACCCGGAGGTTTTGCTTCTCAGGGGCCAGGGTATCTGCCTCATTGTCCTGTTCATATTCATAGTTAAAATCCGGGTTGGTGGAATAGACTATGTTAATACGTCCTTTTTTATCACTTTTCATTTTCTGATAGTATTGCAGTTTATATTTCCGAAGGTATAAAATTTTTCTTTATGCTTGATCCTTCCTTTTTGATCTTTCATTCCCTTAATGAAAATACAAATATATCTGTTTTTGTTTAATTTTCTGTTAAAGGGTTGTTTGTGCCAAAATAGAGAGTAATTTTGCATACTCAAAACAATGTAAATGTTTTAAACTGACTATGAATAAGATTCTGAAAAAAACGTATTTTTCGGAGAAAGTGGTGCAAATGGTAGTGGAAGCGCCATTGATTGCACGTTCCCGGAAACCTGGTAATTTTGTGATTGTGCGTGTCGGAGAAAAAGGTGAACGGATGCCGTTGACAATTTCTGATGCAGATGTGGAGAAAGGTACGATTACCCTGGTGATTCAAAAGATGGGGGTGTCCTCAACGAAATTATGTGATCTGAATGAAGGTGATTATATAACAGACTTGGTAGGACCGCTGGGTAAAGCCACCCATATTGAGAACGTGGGTACCGTCTTGGCTTGTGGCGGTGGGGTAGGAGTTGCTCCTCTCTTGCCGATTATACGCGCGTTTAAAGCTGCCGGAAACAGGGTGGTCAGCATTCTGGCTGCACGTACCCGGGAATTGATTATTCTGGAAGATGAGGTACGGAAAGCGTCGGATGAAGTGATTATTATGACCGATGATGGTAGTTATGGACAAAAAGGAGTCGTGACAGTTGGTATGGAAGAAGTGATCGGACGAGAAAAAGTGGATTTGTGTGTGACAATCGGACCGGCTATCATGATGAAATTCTGCTCGTTATTGACTAAGAAATACGAAATACCGACGATTGCCAGTCTGAATGCAATTATGGTGGATGGTACTGGTATGTGTGGCGCTTGCCGGGTGACAGTCGGGGGAAAGACGAAATTTACCTGTGTCGATGGCCCGGAATTCGATGCACATCAGATTGATTTTGATGAGATGTTGTCCCGTCTGGGTGGATTCAAAGGAGCTGAGACAGAAAAAATGGAGGAATTCGTGCATCAGGGGGAATGTGCTATGAGTGATCGTAATGCCGAGTGGCGTAAGGCATTGAGGGAGGCTGTGAAGGCGAAGGACCGTACGGCGATCGAACGGGTGAAGATGCCTGAACGGACTCCTGAGGAACGGATTAAGAGTCAGCGCCTGGAAGTGAATACCGGATTGACGAAAGAAATGGCTATGCGTGAAGCTATGCGTTGTCAGGATTGTGTGAATCCGACTTGTATGGAAGGATGCCCTGTGGGTATAGATATTCCCGGGTTTATTAAAAATATTGAAAGAGGAGAAATCCTGGAAGCGGCTGCCGTTCTGAAAAAGACCAGTGCTTTGCCAGCCG
>URJC01000277.1 GCA_900548135.1 uncultured Odoribacter sp.
CAGAGCTGCTGGTTAAATGCGGTTTACCTTTTATTGATGCCGACACGGGGCGTAGTCTGGCCAGTTTACTCCAGTCAGATCTGGATGGGGTGGTGACGACTACACTTCAGAAATTTCTGACGGCTGCCAATGCGGTTCGTACCCCTTTAGAAAGTACCGGCATTTTTGTAATCCTTGAAGAGGGGCAACGGTCGCAATTGGGAAAAACGGGCTATCGTCTGAGCCGGATATTACCTGATGCCTGTTTTATAGTATTTACAAATGTTCCTGTTACTGATGAACGGATATTACAACGTTGGGGAAAGCTTATCGCTACCTATCCTGTCGGAAAGGCGATAGAGGATAAAGTGCTGTTGCCGGTGCTCTACGAAGGAAGACATTTGCAGGAGGAGATTTGTGATGAAAAGAAACGTATTGAAAAAACAGGTGAAGATATTGCTGCTGATTTTGAATGTCATTATAAGAATACGGATTTGAAAGGGTTGGTTATTTGCCGGAGTCAGCAGGAAGCAATGATGTATAAGGCGGTTTTTGACCGGATAGGGAAGTTGAGTGCGGAAATAGTTCCGGGCAGGAAGAAGGAAGAGGGATATGTAGAAAAAGTTTCTGTACGGGAAAAAACTGAGCTGTTACGCAGATTTCAAGAAGAGGCGACTCCTGAAATATTGATTATAAGCGAGCGGGGTTTGTCCGGTTTTGATGTTTCTTGCGATGTGTTGTATTTGGTAAGTCAGGTGCCCCCCGGGAGTTATCTGCAAATGGCAAGTCGGTTAAGCCGGGGAGATAAGACAGCAAGACAGGGGAGATTAATAGATTATCAGTCTTTTGGGGAGGGTATTTTCGGGAAACTGGAGGCTGTCGGTGGGAAGGAGACCGGGACATGGATTCAATCTGTGGAAACTGTTTTTTATCATTTGGATCAGATTCATACGGAAGTCCGGAAAATTCTGGGTGGAATGCCCGGGTATTGCCAGGATTTGAGGAAATGGGGAGATCGGTTCCGGGATGTGGACCAGAGAATTATTTTTTATACTCGTTTGGATAATTATGAAAAGGAATTGCGGAAAATTGCGGGTGATTGTTCCTGTGAAGAGAGAGAAGAAAAAATAAAGCGGTATACTGCCGATTATCAATGTTTTGTCCGCTTAAAGCATATATTGCTCAGACGTTTTGCCGAGCAGTTGCCGGAAGAAGATCCGGTTGTTCAAGTTTTACCGGATAAAATGCTGGCATGGGCGGTTATGGCAGATCCATCCGTTTTTCAGCAGGAGATGAAAGAAGCCGGTGGGCTTCTGGCCCGGGCCGATACGCTTGCTTACCGGATGAAAAGAGGGGTGGAATTCAGTGATAGTCTGGAACTGGTCTACCGGGGAAAGGTATTGAAAGTTTTGGATGGTATTTGGGCCTGTTATGAGCAAAACGGGGATAAACGGGAATATTTCGACCGGGTGACAGGATTAAGGCTCCGGTTATTGAACGATATGCAAGTAGAAAAATTGCCCGGAGATTCGGTGTTGTCTGCTTATCGTGGTGTTTTGCAAAAATTATTTATCGGAGAAGAGAAAGCCGGGGCGTTCATCGGACAAGTGGCTTTGGAAACAGACCGGATTGTCCGGAAAAATATTTATGAAGCCGGAAAATTAATTGTCGACTGGCAGAGAAAGGAGACGCTGATTAACCGACTAAAACGGGAATTAGTGGATTACCTGATTGTTTTTTTAGCTGCCGAAGGCAGGAAGGAAATTTCTTATGAAGAAATCTATGGTGTGGTAGAACAGTGTGTCGGGAAAGCAGTGACCGGAAATTATGAGAACGAATAATCTGATACAGTATGAAAGAAATAAAACAAATCGAAGGATTTCATTATTTTATTGATAATCTGGCTGACGAGATTCAGAAAGCCAGGATCCGGGTAATGACGGCTGCTAATGCACAGATGTTGTTGCATTATTGGAAGATCGGGTATTATTTGTATCTCACGCAATTGCAGTTGGGATGGGGGGCTAAGGTGACAGATCAGATTGCCGGAGCGATCCGGAAACGTTTTCCTGACAGTAAGGGATATTCTTCCCGGAATCTGAAATATATGTGTCAGTTTGCTAAAAGTTATCCTATGGCTGTACTTAGAATGATGACAGATCAGGGAAAAATGTTGGCAGCTCCTTCGGTGTCAAAAGTAATGGAGATGGTAAAAGAACTAGACGCCTTGTCTGAAGAGATGAAGCAAAAAATCCCGGAGCGGCTGAATACAAGTAATCTATTGTACGAAATGACAGATAATCAGGTGGATGTAATCGGGCAGAAACCTCCTGCCCGATTGACAGGGATCAACAGAGTATTGGCTTTGTTTAGCCAGCAACCTATCGGGCAGATAGAAGAATTGTTTTTGAATTCTCCTTTAGCCCGGATTAATTGGGCGGCTCATCAGGTATTGATGGATGCCCGGCTTACTGTCGGACAACGGTTCTGGTATGTGTTGACGATAATCGAGCATGGCTGGAGTAGCAATGTGTTAAAACTGGAGATTGGTAAAAAAT
Source organism: uncultured Odoribacter sp. (assembly GCA_900548135.1). GTDB lineage: Bacteria > Bacteroidota > Bacteroidia > Bacteroidales > Marinifilaceae > Odoribacter. The sequence continues at coordinate 2,538 of URJC01000277.1, forward strand.
TGTATGAACGTCAGATTAAAACAAATAAAGTGACTAATTTTACCTGTACTCTGCCTGCACCCCATACCGATTTAGCCGATTATATATTGAAAGATCCTTATCTGTTTGATATGATGACTGTATCGGAGAAAATGAGTGAACGGGAGGTGGAAAATCAGTTGATGAATATGGTGACTAAGGTTTTGCTGGAAATGGGGAATTGTTTTGCATTTGTTGCCCGTCAGAAACACTTGGAAGTGGGGGGACAAGATTATTATATCGATTTGTTGTTTTATAATATCCGCATGCATGCCTATGTGGTTATTGACTTGAAGGTTCATCCTTTTACTCCTGAAGATGCCGGGAAACTGAATTTTTATATTAATGTGGTGAACGACCAGATGAAAGGCGAGGGCGATAACGATACTATTGGAATTATCCTCTGTCAGGGAAAGAACGAAATTATTACCCGCTATGCATTGGGTGGATGTAGGCAACCGATTGGAGTAAGCGATTATGAATGTTGTGAGGCAATTCCCCGGAAACTGAAATCGTCCTTACCAACGGAAGAGGAAGTGGAAAAGGCATTGGAACCTTTGTTTTCAATGGGGAGAGAGGTAGATTAAGCAGTAGTGCGTATAGTACTCGGCGATGGTTGCCACCAATTGCGTCTGTACCGCCTGTGTGTATGCTTGGCTCCGGGCAAGTGCGGCAGCTGCGCCGTGTTTCCGAAACCGGACTGTCCTTTTTCACTGTCATATTAAAATTTTCCGTATCTTTGTGACATGGCAACAACGTTTAAATCGGATCGGGTGTAGTAAACAATCTGTGTTGCTGACATGGATTGTCCTTTCGTTTTCTTCCGGATGACTTTTTCCGGAAAGTTTTTTTATTATTATTAAAGTTTAATCTGCATACAAGGAGGAAAGCATTGTTGGGCTTTCTGTGTATGTGTCATACAGTGAGATCATGAGTAACGAAAATAAAACGATTAGCGAATTTGACCTGAATATCATTTGTGAATACTTTTCTAGTCTGGAGCGTCAGGGACCGGGAAGTCCCAAAGTAACCCTTAAGGCTCTGGAGTTTGTGGGACATTTGACTGACGAATCCCGGATTGTTGATCTGGGTTGCGGTACGGGTGGACAGACAATGATATTGGCACGGCATATTCCGGGGCATATTACCGGACTCGATCTATTCCCCGGCTTTATAGATATCTTCAATGATCAGGCTAGGCTGCTCGGTTTGAAAGACCGGGTGAAAGGTATTGTCGGTTCCATGGCAGATACCCTTCCTTTCGGGAAGGAATCTTTAGACCTGATCTGGTCAGAAGGAGCGATTTACAATATCGGCTTTGAGCGGGGACTGAACGAATGGAAGCAATACCA
>URJC01000278.1 GCA_900548135.1 uncultured Odoribacter sp.
TGTTGATAATGACCCTTTTCCCCGGAATACGGCTACCAATTTCACGTAAGGCAGAATCAATACGTTGCTGACTTTCCTTGACTGCATTATCGGGTAAACCGACAATACAAAATTTAGCACCACTCAGAATGTTTACTTCCAGGGTGATTGTGGTGGCTTCAATTCCATTGACGGCACCACTGAATATTTTCACCAACATGACATCAGGAATTTATTGAGTCAACCTAAGTTAGGACTTTTTTTTCTTTTAACGAAATTTGCGGCCTACTTTTTCGTATTCAGGTATTCGAGTATGACTTTAGTGCCGTCGAAAATAGCATAACTATAATAGGTGATCCAATCTCCCGTGTTGATGTAATGACTTCCGGGAGCAAGGGGCAGGTCGATGGGAAAATGCCGGTGCCCGAAAATGAAGTAGTCAAAATGGTGATGGATCAGTGTCTGTTTACAAAAACGTACTATTTCTTCCTGTTCCTCTCCACGAAAAGAATCCGCTTCAATTTTACCGTTTTCAAGGCGTGAATGAGAGGACCATTTTTGGGCCAGCAGAATACCGAGATCAGGATGTAGCCAACGGAAACAACGCTGTAGGAAACGATTATGGAACGTTTGGTATAAAAATAAATATCCTCTATCCTTAGGATTTAGGGCGTCTCCATGACCTATCAGAAAACGTTTCCCGTTGATGTGGAATACTTCGTTGTGGGTATGTAGGATGATTCCACATTCCCGGGGTAAATAGTCAAAAGCCCAAATGTCATGATTACCGGTAAAAAAATGTACTGGAATTCCCTCATCCGTAAATTCACAAATTTTGGCTAGAAAACGAATATATCCTTTGGGGACTACCCGTTTGTATTCAAACCAAAAATCAAAAATGTCACCGAGTAAAAAAAGAATACCACATTCGGGACGGATATTTTCCAGCCATTCGACAAGAATTTGTTCCCTCTCCCGGTTATTAACTAATACCGGAGCTCCCAGATGGATATCTGAAAGAAAATAAATTTTTTTACCGTCAGGAAGGGTTTGCCTGATTTCTTTTTCAGGTATTGGTGTTGTACTTTTTTTCACTTTTTTCTCATTTGAATCGTTGAAATTTTATTTCAACAAATCGTTTAGTCTGTCTTCCAGCCTTCTGCCAGTCAGGTTTTTCCCGACAATTTCTGATTTTGAACTGATGATATAATTAGCCGGTATTGTTTGGATATTCCAGGATTTAGCGGCAGAACTTTGCAAACCGGAAGGATCCCATACACAAATCCAATCGATGCCATATTGTCTGACTAGTCTTTCCCATTGGATTTTGTTTTCATCCAGGCATACCTGGTATATTTGAACGCCACGGTTCTTGAATTTGTTATATACTTGTTTCATTTCATCGATGTAGGCTTTACTGTCCTTACTACCCAGTACGGTAAAATCCAGAACGGTATATTTATTTTTCAATGAACTTAGAGCTATAGTGTCCCCCTGGCTGTTCGCTAAACGTATTGACGGAAGCATAGTTTCGCTATTGGCTATTAATTCCCGTATTTTTGCATTTTGGATATTCTTGTTGATTTGTTTCAGGTGTTTTAAGATTGCCTTTGTGTATTGTGATTCCGGATACATGGCTTTTAAGGACGAGGCGACAATCTTATAAGATTGAAGATCCTGTTCTGGTGTCAGGATAAAATCTTCTGTATTGAATTTTTGATATAGAGCATAATAAGATGCCGGTGAAATAGCGTGTTTCAGGATAAAATCTTTTGAAAAATTGATTTGTTTATGGATGACGGAGTCCCAGGCTAAAGCTAGTTTCTGTCGTTGTATCGCATGGTCCGGATCGTTGGGAAGAACAGTATAGGCTTTTTTGATAGAGTCCATAGCTGTCTGAGTATTGTTTAACTGAAAGTGCAGTAATTTTATCCAAAGGGAATTTTCAGATCCTTCCACCCAGTAATTGTGACTCAACCCGTTGTAGGTTCCGGTTAATTCTATTTGGGCTTCTGGTTCTGCTATGAAAGTAAGGGACTCTTTAGGTCCTATCCTTACATTGAAGAATGTGGGGGTTTCTACTGTTGTTTTAAAAGAAAACTTTCCTTTTTTGTTTGTTTGGGTGGAGTCAATGGTAATGACTTCGTTGACATTCAATTGATCCAGGTAAACTTTTTGGTTCACAGCTTCTTTGATGTTTCCGACAATATTGACATTGTTTTTATGGCAGGAAGCAAAAAGTAATAATATAACAGCAGAAAATAATATAAACTTTATCATTTTAAGAGTGTAATTAGGTTATAGGAATTAAGAATACGAAAATACAATTTTTTTGGAAAATACCTCCGGAGTAGTTATATTTTTGTCAGGCAGTCTTTGCTGTTGTTGCGGATTTTCCGGGAAAGATATATTTGTAATAATATGTTGAAAATATGTGATTGCTTATTATTACTGATCACTGTATTGCTCTGATAGGTGTGAATATATTACAAACGGGAGAATGGTTAAGGATGAATGCAGAAAGTTTATATTGACATGGAATCAGATTAGCTGTAGGGCTTCAGTTTTGTAAATTACTGGGCTAGAATATAGTACTTATAAAACCGATCCCGGGTTTAACTCTTGTCCGGGACCGGTTTAAGTATTAGAGGTCGAGATATTTTCCTTCTTTGTCGAAGGCTGCGAGTGCTGCATTTACCCCGGGAGTATCTTCTTTATAGGTTACTCCAAACCATTTTGCATCTGTTTTCAGGACTTTAACTTCAGCTATTTGGTCTTTAATCATTTTATCTACAACTTTGGGGATGTAGAATTCAGATTTCAGATTATCTTTATTGGCCGGATAGAATTCTATAAACTGCCTTTCAATTTCGCCGAATACTTTGGGGGTGAAAGCCCAAAAGTTCATAGAGACCAGATCGTCTGCATTTAGGATTCTGCCGCTATCTTCGTCTTTGATTGTTCCGTCAGGAAGAATACCTATTTTGGTACATTCGGTGACAGAAGTCAGGTGTTGATTATTGTCGGCTTCACAAACTCCGCGAGAAACGGTGCCATTTTCCGATAAAGTCGCTGCCAGACGGTAACCTACCAGGCCGAATTCTTTATCGGAAGCTTCGTTAGCCAGAAAATCATGAGCTTTAACGAAAGCATCGCTACCGTAGAAATCATCTGCGTTCAAGGCTGCAAATGGTTCGTTGATAACATCTTTTGCACACCAGATGGCATGAGCTGTTCCCCAAGGTTTCTCACGTTCGATAGGGGGCATTCCGCCAGGTAGTTGATCCATGGTTTGATAGCAATAGGCTGTTTCGACCATGCTTTCAGCGTATTTACCAACAAACTCTTTGAATTCCTGTGCAAAGCTTTCACGGATGATAAATACAATCTTATCAAATCCGGCATGTACGGCATCATATACAGTATAATGTAGTAAAGCTTTTTGGTGCGGGCCGAGTGGGGTAATTTGCTTCAGACTACCAAAGCGGGAACCCATACCGGCTGCCATGACTAAAAGGGTAGTTTTCTTTTTCATGATTCTATAAATTTATGTAGGCCCAATTTTTGATTTCTGAATTTTGATTCCGATATAAAAGGGATACTGAAACTTCGTATGGACACTTTATCGTTTATCTTGATTCGTTTATTCAGGGTTTAAATATTGGAAGAAATTCCAATATTTACCTACGTTTTAATTCTTATTTCAAAGTATCACCATGTTCGTGAACATACTTGGCAAACACTTCAATCGCTTCGTATTCAGCCATACCTAAGCGGTTGTATATGTCTGCTGTGTTCCGGTTCCGGTCCTCTGCCCTTTGCCAGAATTCACGTGGATCATCGCCCGGGAAAGCAGGTCCGTTGTTCTGTGAACCATGTTTGTAAATGGCTTTTCGTTTGATAGATAATTCAGCAGGACTGATGGG
>URJC01000279.1 GCA_900548135.1 uncultured Odoribacter sp.
GGAGGTATTGGCAGGATGCGGATGACTTGTGGTGCAGCTTGTGGTATGTTTATATTAGCCGGTTTAGAATCCGGGTGTATTGAAGGGGCAGATAAGGAGGGTAAGGAGGCAAATTACCGGATAGTACAACAGCTGGCTGATGAATTTGTCCGGAGAAACGGTTCTTTAATTTGTGCAGAATTATTGGGATTAGCTAAGAAAAAACATGATGATCCTGTGCCTGAAGTCCGTACCGAAGAATATTATAAAAAACGTCCCTGTATCAAGACGGTAGAGGAGGCTGCACGTATCTGGTCTGAGTTTCTTGAAAAAAGAAAATTAGGGTATTAATCAGGAATTTTATATTCGGATATTTAGACCGGGTATTTCTCTTTAATTGTATCTTAACCGGGAGACAGAAGAAATAGCTTTTGCATTCAAACTATTTTGGGGATGGTTCCATATACTGTTTAATCCTCAAATGAGGTGTATTTCCTGTTTTTCTGGACTTTGGATTTATGTGTTGCATAGCAAGGTCTGTTTTGAGTTCCTATCGATTCAGGTAACCTAGCAGGACAGCCTTTTTACTATCTTCCCTTGTGCATGTTCAACTAAGTATATCATTGGCGGATAGATAAACTTCATCCGGATGTATGATTTCATTAATACAAGTTTGAAGATTGATGTGATTTTCAATTTGTGAAATTGAATATGTTGATTGAGTGTTTGGTTTCTATTTTGGAAAACTTATAATTGTTTATATAAAAGCATGCCAACTTTTTTGTCAATTTAAATAATTGATTATTAGTGTATTGTTAAAATATATGTTTTATAAAAATTTTTATTTTTGAAAACTTTGATATTCTGAGTGTTGAAAAATTATTGAAAAAAGATAAGTAAATAGCTTTTCTATTATAAATAAACTTTCTATTTTTGTCATGATTTCGGTGCCTGTTTTACATATAAAACGGGCTGAAAAGGGAATCAGGTGAAAATCCTGGACAGTCCCGCTGCTGTAAACTCTTGTGGACGGTTTGAACTCTGAATAAAACCACTGTCTTTTTGAGATGGGAAGGTTGTTTAAACCGGGAGTGAGTCAGAAGACCTGCCGAAACCACCTGTTTCCAAAGGCTTTCGAGGAAAAGGCTGGAACAGAAGGTAAGACTTGCCTGTTTGTTTCCTTTTTTTTGAATACCTCTAATCATAGAAATAAATATGATCTGATTTGGGAAGCGGTAATAGATTATTTTCTGGAGTTGTAAATTTTAAATGTAATAGAGCAGTATGATTCAGACGGTATTGAAAAGAGATGGCCGGATTGTCGGCTTTAATGAGGAAAAAATCGTTGCAGCTGTCAGGAAGGCAATGTTGCATACAGATAAGGGAGAAGATATGGGATTAGCACGTGAAATTGCCGATCGTATAGCTTGTCGTGGACAGGAACAGATGAGTGTTGAGGATATTCAGGATTGTGTAGAAGTGGAACTGATGAAGAGTCGGCGGAAAGATGTGGCACAACTCTATATCGCTTATCGTAATCAGCGTAGTGTGGCCCGGAAAGCTAAAACCAGGGATATTTTTCTGGAGATTATTGAAACTAAATCCAATGATGTTACTCGTGAGAATGCGAATATGAATGCGGATACTCCGGCGGGTATGATGATGAAATTTTCCAGTGAGAGCACAAAACCGTTTGTGGATGATTATTTGTTGGCAGAGGAAGTGAAGGATGCAGTGAGAAAAGGATATTTGCATATTCATGATAAAGATTATTATCCGACAAAGAGTTTGACATGCGTACAGCATCCTCTGGATAAGATTTTAAAGCATGGTTTTTTTGCCGGTCATGGAGAATCACGTCCGGCGAAGAGGATTGAGACAGCCAGTATTTTAGGATGTATTTCTTTGGAAACGGCACAAAACGAAATGCATGGCGGACAGGCTATACCGGCATTTGATTTTTATTTGGCACCTTATGTGCGTAGTAGTTTCATTGAAGAGATCAAGGTGCTGGAGGAAATCAATGGGAGAGATTATCATCATTTGTATGATTATCCGGTGAAGGATTATATAAGAAAGAAATTAGATGGCCTGGAAGGAGATGAGCGTGTTTTGCAACATGCTATAAACCGGACTGCAGGCCGGGTACACCAGTCTATGGAAGCATTTATTCATAATATGAATACGATTCATAGCCGGGGAGGAAATCAGGTGGTGTTTAGTTCTGTAAATTATGGTACCGACACTTCAGCCGAAGGCCGTTGTGTGACCAGGGAAATGTTGAATTCCACATACCGTGGAGTGGGGAATGGGGTTACTGCGATTTTCCCGATACAAATTTGGAAGAAAAAGCGGGGTGTAAATTATTTGCCTGAAGATCCGAATTATGATTTATATGTGTTGGCTTCTAAAGTTTCTGCACGTCGTTTTTTCCCGAATTTTATTAATTTGGATGCGACTTTTAATCAACATGAAAAATGGAGGGCGGATGATCCGGAACGGTATCAATATGAAACTGCTACAATGGGATGCCGTACCCGGGTTTTTGAAAATCGGTTTGGAGAGAAAACCTCCATTGGCCGGGGTAATTTGTCATTTTCAACTGTAAATATTGTACGTTTGGCGATAGAATGTATGGGGATAACTGACCTTACAGAGAAACGCCGTGCTTTTTTCTCTAAGCTGGATGAAGTTTTAGAACTTACAGCCTTGCAACTTCACCGGAGATACGAATTCCAGAAAACAGCCCGTGCAAAACAGTTTCCTTTGCTGATGTCTTCTTTGTGGTTAGGAGCAGAGAAACTTAAACCGGAAGATACAATCGAAAGGGTTATTAATCAAGGGACATTGGGAATTGGTTTTATTGGTTTGGCGGAATGTTTGGTTGCTTTGACCGGAAAACATCATGGAGAAGATGCTGGGGCTCAACAGTTGGGATTAGAGATTATTACTTATTTCCGTGATAAAACAACTGAGTTTTCTGAACGTTATCAGCATAATTATAGTGTATTAGCCACTCCGGCAGAAGGTTTGAGCGGTAAGTTTACCGAGAAAGATAAAAAGAGTTTTGGGATTATTCCGGGTGTAACTGACCGCGAATATTATACCAATTCGAATCATGTGCCGGTATATTATAAATGTAGTGCTCGGCATAAAGCAGAAGTGGAAGCGCCGTACCATGAACTGACCCGTGGAGGCCATATTTTCTATGTTGAGATAGATGGTGATGCAACTCACAATCCGGATGCTATTATGTCTGTGGTTGATATGATGGATCGGTATAATATGGGTTATTGCTCGGTAAATCATAACCGGAATCGCTGTATGGATTGCGGGCATGAGGATGCAATGGATGGAATGGAAATTTGTCCGGTTTGCCAGAGTCGGAACATAGACCTTTTACAAAGGATTACCGGTTATCTGGTGGGGACAACTGATCGTTGGAACCATGCAAAATTAGCAGAACTAAACGATAGGATCAGGCACAATTAATCAGGTTGAGGAGATGGATTTAACTATTTTAGATATAGTGGAAGATACTGTTGTTGATGGTCCCGGCTTCCGGACAACAGTGTATTCTGCCGGTTGTCGTCATCAATGTCCTGGTTGTCATAATCCGGAATCCTGGAACAGGGCAAACGGATATGTTGTCACGGTTGCTGAAATTGCCAGGCGTTTACTGTCAAATCCTTTTTCAAATATCACTTTTAGTGGTGGCGATCCGCTAGAGCAAGTGGAAGCATTTACTGAATTAGCTGATTTGATAAAGCAACAGAGCCAGAAAACAATTTGGTGTTATACAGGATATCGTTTTGAGGAAGTGTGTCGCTCGGCATATTTATCTCAGATTCTGCCTTTTATTGATGTTTTGGTGGATGGGCGTTACAATCAGCATTTGAGGGATACAAGTTTGCTTTTTCGGG
>URJC01000280.1 GCA_900548135.1 uncultured Odoribacter sp.
TAATTGGACGGCGTCATATATACGTTTGAAAGATTATTTCTTTCTTTTTTCCATGTGATCTTTGTAACGGTTCATGAACTTATCTACACGTCCGGCTGTATCTACCAATTTTACTTTACCGGTATAGAATGGGTGTGAGGTATTGGAAATTTCCAATTTGATCAGCGGATATTCAACACCATCAATTTCAATCGTTTCTTTGGTCGCTGCTGTAGACTTGGTGATCGTAGTCATTCCGTTAGACATATCTTTAAATGCTACCAGTCTGTAATTTTCAGGATGTATGCCCTTTTTCATTGTATGTAAAATTTTATAATTATTCTTTCCATTATCGGTCGGCAAAGATAATTCATTCATTATAAACTGCAAAGAAAATAGCGAACTTTTTTCTTGGTAAAGTGAGGGGTAAGTATGCTGTTTGTTTATTTTTGTTCGAGTTCTCTTTTGAGGAATTTAATTTGTTCCTGAAGTATGAAATTTTCAAATTCTTCGGGTGTTTGGCTCATATCTCTGGACTTTATGGCGTTCAATGCCTGGGCACGATCCTCAGCGAAGATGATGAGTAAAGGTTGTTGATGGTATAGAAACAGATAATTCATTGTGAGCATTCCAGTTTCCATATTACCGTCGCCGAAGGGTTTGATATGCGCAAATTCAAAGAAATAGTTGATGGCAGTTTTAATCAAATGGACGACACTGAAATCTGGTAGTTGGACATTCACTTGCCTGCAAAGATTCATTAAAAGGTCCGGAATGTTGGTATAATTGGCAATTGGATAAACAGCATTATAGTCTTCATCTAACCTGAAATCTCCCAGAGAGCTGTCGTAGCGTCCTACAGTGGTTGTCGTTTCTTTACCGGTGTGTTTCATTACTTTTTCATTGATTTTCCGGACTAGTTCCATACTGAAAGGTTGGTGCTGGCTGGCTTGTGTTTTTGTATAAAGCCAGGCTTGCCATAAATCATAGGCTTGAAGCCGGGCAGTTTGATGGGGGCGTTTGTTGTTGTGGATAATCAGCTGAAATTCTTCTTCAGGAAGGAAGTGGTCTGCGAGTTGAAAGATTTCGTATAAAAAATGATCCCGGAGATATTCCCGGTAGGCATCGTTTTGCGTGATTGTTTGCTTCAGGTATTCTTCCCTGAGACGAATATATTCTTGCCACATGATTTTTGAAATTTGAATGTTATCTGTTTCGTTTTTTATTTTACGAATTTAGGATTTGAAAGTTTCCTGAATTATTTTTGCAGTAAAGAATAGGATATGCTATATGTAGAAAATGAAAGGTTCCCGTTTTATAGATTTTCCGGTTTGGCGATGTTCCCTGAAATCAATCATTTTATATCTTCAGGGGCAAAAGATATTGGTTTTTCTGAGCGAATGGAGCCACGGTTGATCCGGCAGAACCGATGCGATTTGGCAGAGGCAGTAGGAACGGATATGGAAAAATGGATCATAGCCCATCAGGTACATTCGGCGAATGTGGCTGTAGTGACTGTGGCAGAGGTTGGGCGGGGTATATGGGATCAGGAAAGCCGTATTCCGGATACCGATGCATTGGTGACTGCAGATAAGGGGGTGGGATTGATGGTAATGTCGGCAGATTGTGTGCCTGTTTTGTTTTATGATCCTGTGAAACAGGTTATTGCAGCAGTGCATGCTGGTTGGAGGGGAACGGTGGCCCGGATTGTGATGGAGACGGTCAGCATCATGCAGGAGAAATTTGATTGTTGTCCCGGAGATATACGGGCGGGAATTGGCCCTTCAATAGGAAAATGTTGTTTTGAAGTGAGCCGGGAGGTTGCGCAAGTCTTTCGAAATTTATTCCCGGAAGACGGGAATGTTGTATTTGCCGGACAAAAGCCTGATAAATATCAGATTGACCTGTGGGAAGCAAATCGGCTGGAGCTATTGAATACGGGTTTGAAGCCGGAGCATATTGAAATTGCGGGAATATGTACCCAATGTTATCCTGAGCGATTCTTTTCGTACCGTAGGGATGGGAAGGCTGCCGGAAGATTTGGTGCCGGAATTATTTTGAAATAATGAATATTTAAGTTTTTACGTTTATCCTATGTTATCAGGTATTTTTGTTGTACTTTTCTTTTTTGCCCTTGGTGAATTGGTGGGATGGCTTGTTGGCGGGTTCATCCCTGGAAGTGTGATCGGGATGATCTTGCTTTTTACGGCATTGTGTTTAAAGATTGTAAAGCCGGACAGGATAAAACCGGTTGCTAAATTCTTGTGCGATAATATGGCCTTGTTTTTTGTTCCGGCTGGGGTTGGAATTGTCAATGCCCTGGATATTTTGTCCCATTACTGGCAGGCTGTCCTGGTGGCTTGTGCGGTGAGTACAGTCATTGTTATTGTTGTGGTGGCCTCCATTCAGCAATGGTTTGAGAAACATCGCAAAGGGGCTGAGGATCGTTAATCAATGGGATATGGAAAAATTATTAAATTCTGAGATATTTATCCTGACTCTGGTGATTGGGGTTTATCTGGCTGCTGTCTGGTTATTTCACAAGACAAAACTGAATTTATTGCATCCGTTGTTGGTGTCTATTCCGGTGCTGGCCGTGATTACTCATGTTTTGGGCATTCCCTTTGAGTCTTTTGAGAAAGGAAGCCGGATCATTAGTTTTATGTTGGGACCTACGGTTGTGGTGTTGGGGTACCTGCTTTACGAGCAAATTGCCCGGTTGAAAGAAAATGCCGTGTCTATTATTACTTCTGTTTTTGTGGGGTGTGTTACGGGCATTGTGAGCGTGATCTTTATTGCCCGTTATTTTGGTGCGGATCATGCTTTAATTGCTTCATTGGAACCCAAATCAGTAACTACGCCGATAGCCATGAGTATTGCTGAACGTTCGGGAGGAATTCCTTCGATTGCTGCAGTTGTGGTGATTGTAGTTGGGATTTTTGGTGGTATGGTCGGACCTTTTATTCTGGAAAGACTGGGAATAAAAAGCCGTATTGCCCGGGGGTTAGCATTGGGTTCGGCGGCCCACGGCCTGGGGACTGCCCGGGCCATGGAACTGGGAACTATTGAAGGGGCTATCAGTGGATTAGCTATCGGCGTAATGGGAATTATGACGGCTATTCTAGTACCGGTCATTGAGTTGATGATGGAAGCTATCGACTGAATTTGAATGATTATCTCATGTTGTTTACGATTTCTTTTACCTGTTCCCTTTGTGATGGGCGGGGCTTTGTATTTAATTAATTTCTCGTCTTTGTCGTAAATTAGGGTATACCGTTTAGTACGTTCAAAACGTTGCCGCATGGGAAAGGAGGATTTTGAAAAAACATCGTCACTATATATTACAGAGCATGTTATTACCTGAAAGATGTGAAGGTGGTGTATAGTAATTGTACAGTCTGATTAATTGTTATTGTAGATTTTACGTTTATGTTTATTTAAACTTGTTGCCTTATAAGTTACTGATGATTTCACGAAGGAGAGCACTCAGGCGGGGCTGGGCAGTATTACCGATATCCTGCACTTCTGCATGATTGGTCTTGATGAGTTCCGGTGAAGCGGTACTGTTGGTGATTACTGATATTCCGAAACATTCCATGTCCATATGACGGGCGACGATGATTTCGGGGATTGTGGACATTCCGACTGCATCGCCTCCAATAATCCTCAGCCAATTATATTCGGCCGGAGTTTCAAAAGAAGGACCTTGCAGACCGGCATATACACCATATTGTAGTTTGATGCCCAGTCTGTCTGCACATGCTGCAGCTATTTTCCGGATACGTGGGCTGTAAGCCTCTGTCATGCCGGGGAAACGGGGACCTAGTTCGTCTATATTTTTCCCTCGTAAAGGATGCTCTGGAAATAAGTTGATATGGTCAGTGATGACCATGAGATCGCCGACAAGAAAAGAAGTATTCACT
>URJC01000281.1 GCA_900548135.1 uncultured Odoribacter sp.
AGAGAATAAGTATAATTTGTTGGATGATAAATTGCAAAACGGTGTTTTCGGACAGGAGTTCCGGAAATGGATAGACAAGACCTGGCACATGAAACCGGGTGTTCTTGCCACGGATTTCTGTATACCCGATACATGTGGTAATCCTGTGAGATTATCGGATTTTGATGGGAAGGTAAAGATTCTTGATTTTTGGGCATCATGGTGTATTCCTTGCCGGCAGGCTAATAAGAGGATGGTGGAACTTTATAAAAAGTATAAGGATCAAGGTTTGGAAATTATTAGTATTTCTGTTGATACGAAAGCTGATCAATGGAAGAGGGCGATCAGGCAAGATGGTCTTTCGTGGACACAGGTATCGGAATTAAAGTTTGCTAATGGCGAGTTGTATAGTCGTTATAAATTGTACGGGGTTCCTACCTGGATTCTGCTTGACAAGAATAATCGGTGTGTTAGTCTCGGGCACGCAGAAGAGAATTTGGAGGCATTAATTATACAAGAATTGAATCGATAATATAAACTGATTAATTATGAAGAAATTATTTGGGGGATTTATTCTCTTGGTATTCGTGTTGGGGATAAATGCTTGTACTCCTAAAGGATACACGATAAAGGGTACTATTGCCGGTAATAGCGTGGCAACTGTTACGTTGAATTCTACCGGTGCGGATGGAAAAACAGAGGTCCTGGGTAAGGTGAATACTTCGGATGGTGCATTCGAATTTTTGGGACAGCTGGAAGAACCTCGAATTTGCTTTTTAACTGTTTCTAACAGATTCGGACGTATTCCTTTGATTTTGGAGAATGATAATTATGAGATTACGATAGGTGAGGGGAATGATAACGAAGCTAAAAATTATGAAGTTAAAGGAGGTAAGTTGCAAGCTATCCGGAGGCAATTTCAGCAGAAACAGATTGGCATTTTCCGGACAAGTGATTCGTTAGTCGCTCTTTATGATAAGGCTAAGGCTGTTCTTAATGTTATCGAAATGTCTGTTATCACAAGACAGTTGGATTCGTTAAGTCAAATTTACAATCAATTGACGCTGGAGAGTATTCGGGAGAATCGGGATAATTTGGTTGGGCTTTCTCTGGTATACGATCCGCTCAGGCAGTTGAAATATGACGTTTTGAAAGAACGCTATGAAGCATTGGATGAAAATATGCAATCAACCCTTGAAGGTTCATTGTGTTTCAAACAATTAGAGTATTTGGGCGGATTGGTTGTCGGTGGACAGTTCCGGGATTTCAAGATGCCTACAGCAAAAGGAGACACATTACATTTAGCGGATCTCAAAAGTAAGGTGAAGTTGGTAGATTTTTGGGCTTCATGGTGCGCTCCGTGTCGGAAAGAAAATCCGAATTTATTGCGTGTTTACAATAAATACAAAGATAAAGGGTTTGATATTATCAGTATCTCTATTGACACAGATCAGGCGGCTTGGATGAAAGCGGTAGAAGAGGATAATCTGCCATGGGCGCAGATTTCTGATCTGAAAGGTAGTGGAGCGGGGATTGCTAAGGAATACAATATCCGTGCTATACCACAAATGTTTCTTCTGGATGCCTCTAATAAAATTATTGCAATAAACTTGCGGGGTATTGAGATTGAAGAGGAACTGAAGAAACTTTTGGAATAACACTACCGGTAACCCACTTTCGCGGAAGCTTTGGAAAATATCTGGAACGGTTGGGCAAATTGCCGTTATGACATTGTCCTGATCGCATTTGGCTCAGCCATCTTTTGCATGGCCGAAAACCTCCTTGATTTTCAAGGAGGTCTGCATGACCGTATCACCCGCAGGATTTATCTTGAATCCTTTGGACATGATGCGACATGTTGCAATGTTACCTGCTGACAAGCGGAGTTCCATACTATCCGGTAAACAACTTTGGGTTCATCGTGACAAACAACCCGAACTGTAAAAGAAGCAGGAGGAACGGATTGCCCGTATGATGGAAAAGAATAGAGGTGTTTTATAAAATCCCTAAAAATAGGTATTGCCGGATATATTCAAGCCTTGTACTTTTATAAAAATAAAAACAGAAACATTGTTTATTATAGATGCAAGTGCTGAAAGAAGACATACGCAGTCGTATATTGGCAGTTGCCAGACGGCAATTTGAACAGAGGGGGTATTCCAAAACCTCCATGCGTGAAATAGCAGAATCGGCAGGTGTCGGGGTCGGAAATATCTATAACTATTTCATGAACAAAGACGAACTTTTCCGTGAAGTGGTCCGTCCGGTCTTGTACGCCTTGGAAGCCATGTTGCAGGAACATCACGGTATACGGGGAGAGGATATTATTGTGATGAGGTCGGAAAAGTATCTGAAATCCTGCGTCGATGAATATGTTGCGCTTATTACCACGCATCGCGAGTTGATGGAAATTCTGTTGTTCCGCGCACAAGGTTCATCGTTGGAACATTTCCGGAAAAACTACACCGACCGTTCTACAGAGGTGGTTAAAGTATGGTTTACGTCCATGCAACAGAAACATCCCGAAATCAATACGGCGGTGTCCGATTTCATCATTCATCTGCATACGGTGTGGATGTTCACGATGTTTGAAGAATTGCTGATGCATTCGGTACCCAAACAGGAAATGGAAGCTATTTTACATGATTACATCTTATTTGAAATTCAAGGCTGGAGAGCAATCATTAAAATATGAACGGTAGGCAGTGTATATACAGACAGGCAGTGGCAATATGGCGACTGGCAAGGAGGAAATCTTCACGGAGGTTTCCTCCTTTTTTTATGAACATTTCTGAATATCGTTCATTATTAAACAACAAGATATGCAATGAAACAGAAACATGAGTTTAAGAGCATTGATCGACACACATCCCCGTCCGGTGGTTGTAAGCTGCTGTTTATATCGCAGCTTCCTTGTTGGAAACCGACTGGATAAATGCTCTGTGCCGAAATCATCCCGATGCGGAGTTTATCTTTATCGTGGAAGGCGTGCTGATGTATTTTTACGGGGAACAGGTAAAAAAATAATCTCAGAATAACATTTTACAATGAATGAGGCAAAAAAGAAAGAAGGTTTGGCCCGGTTGTTTGAAATAGCGGGACAAAAGAAAGGGTTGCTTGTATTGGCAGGAGTGTTGTCAGTCGGCAGCGCAGTATGTATGCTCGTGCCCTATTGGGCTGTTTACGGGGTTCTGAAGGAATTGCTGACGCATGGAGGCGATCCGGTTTCAGCGAACGGGGCAAACATGATTCACTGGGGATGGATAGCGTTAGGTGGGCTTGTCGGCGGACTGGTATTGCTGTATGCCGCTTTGATGTCATCCCATGTAGCAGCTTTCCGTATCTTATACGGGTTGCGTGTCCGTCTGTCCGAGCATATCGGCAGGCTTCCGTTGGGGTATCTGAACAACACTTCAACCGGAGCTATAAAAAAAACAATGGACCAGAATATCGAAAAGATAGAGGGGTTCATCGCTCATACCATCCCGGACTTGGTGAATGTGGGGGCTACGGTGGCAGTGATGCTTGTCATCTTCTTCTCATTGGATGTATGGCTGACGGTCGTGTGCTTGGCTGTTGTGGTAATCAGCTTATTTCTTCAGTTTTCCAATTTCATGGGTAAGAGAGCAAAGGAGTTCATGGGTATTTACTATGACGCACAGGAAAAGATGAGCGCATCTGCCGTGCAGTATGTACGGGGAATGCCTGTAGTCAAGATATTCGGGCAGAGTGTCCGTTCGTTCCGTCAGTTCAATGCAGAGATTCAGGCATACAAGACCTTTGCCTTGAAGTGTTGTGACACCTACCAGAACGGGATGGTCGCATTTACGGTCTTGCTAAACTCGATGGTGACATTCATTCTCCCTATGGGCATTCTGCTGATGCAGGCCAGTCCGCAGTCGTTGTCGTTGGCGGTGGTA
>URJC01000282.1 GCA_900548135.1 uncultured Odoribacter sp.
CTAAAAACACCAATGGCAGCATTGAAAACCTGCTTCTATATATATTTGGATGCTTCTGACGCAGACGAAAAGATGGAATTTCTAAAACGAAGTGAAGCACAGTTGGAAAAACTGGAACAGTTGATTGCAAGCCTTATGAATATTTCCCGATTGGAAACTGCCATGATTTCATTGACTAAAGAACCAATTTTATTAAGTGATTTACTGGTAGATGCTGTGAATGGTGTATACGAAAAAGCAAGGAGAAAAAACATTGAAATTTCCTTGCAGAAAACAGAAAATATTGCATTACAGTTGGACAAGCACTGGACAACCGAAGCGGTCATCAATGTTTTGGATAATGCGGTAAAGTATAGTCCTCAAAACAGCCACATCACGATTTCTATTGAGAAACAACACTTTTATACACTCGTGAAGATCACTGATGAAGGGATTGGTATTTCCCAGAGTGAATACAATAAAATTTTCCAGCGGTTCTATCGTTCTAATCACTCTTATGTGAAGAAAACGGAAGGTAGCGGTGTCGGGTTATATCTGACACGAATGATTTTAGAACGACAGGGAGGTTTGATCCGTGTCGAATCTGTTCCAGAAAAAGGAAGTACATTTATTCTACAATTTAGGAACTGATAAGAGGCCGGAGAAATTCCGGTCTTTTGTTATACAACGGTAAGCTGTTCTGTAAGGTTCCCGTAATACTTCTTTGATACAATAATCATTGTTAAGGGACGGGAGGAAAAAGTTGATATATCAGCATGTACTTAAACAGAACAAGTCACTCTATATTGGCAAAGGAGTATTAAGATGGATATTATTCTTGAAACAAAAGACCTGACCAAAACTTATAAGGCAGGCAACAATCATATTAACGCAGTAGACCATACCTCTATTTGTGTTGAGAGAGGCGATTTTGTAACTATCGTAGGAAAGTCCGGCTCAGGAAAAAGCACATTGCTTCATTTAATCGGCGGACTGGATTATCCTACTTCTGGCGAAGTCTGGATCGATAATGAATGTATAACCAATATGAATGAAGAAGATTTATCCGCATTTCGCAGACGAAAAATCGGTTTCATTTTTCAGGCATTTAATCTTGTCCCCTCGTTGAATGTCTGGGAGAACATCATTTTGCCTATCGGATTGGATGATAGAAAGCCGGATATGGTTTATCTGAAAGAAATTATTGAATTGCTTGGATTGGGCGAGAAGCTGAATAATCTTCCTAACACATTGTCTGGAGGTCAGCAACAGAGAGTGGCGATTGCCAGAGCATTGGCAACGAAGCCCGCCATTGTCTTGGCAGACGAGCCGACTGGAAATCTTGATTCTAAGACAAGTGATGAGGTAATGGCACTTTTGAAAACATCTGCTATGAAGTATGAGCAGACGCTCATTGTAATTACTCATAATGAAGATATTGCACAAATGGGAAATCGAAAACTGGTAATTGCAGATGGTAAGGTGGTGGAACAATGAAAACAATTTATCATTTAGCTATCAGTCGATTGAAATATAATAAAGGAAGATCCCTGCTTACCATAGTTGCAATTACTCTTATGACAACACTGCTCATGTCTATCGGCAGTTCTGCACTTACGATTATTCGACATCAGCAGTTAGAGATAGCGGAAAATGCCAGAAATTATCATGCAGCTTTCAAAGGCACTACTACAGATCAGATATTTATTCTTGAAAATCACACGGATGTAGAATCACTTTCTACAAGGGAAAGTGTAGCGTCCATAGAACTGCCTAAATTAAATGCTTTTCTTAATTTTGATTCCATAAGAAAAGGTTCTATTGACCAGATTCAGTTAGCTGATGGAAAAATGCCTGCGGAGGTGGATGAAATTGCGGGGCCTCCGGCACTTTTTGAAAGGTTAGGTGTTGTACCGAAAATCGGTCAGAGGTTTCAGCTTCCGTTGCGTATTCAGGGTGGCAAAGTGGAAAACTTTGACTTCACAATTACTGGTATTTTAGAGCAAGCGGACATTTCAAAGTTGAATGTCAACGAAACGCGTCTTGTCTATGGAGCTTTTGTATCCGAAAAATTTGTTGAACAACATATTGCCCCAGAGGATAGGGCTTATACAGCTTATATACGGATTGTAAACGAAAATAAACATTCAAAAGATGAGATTGAGACAATTATATCTGAAATTGCAGAGGACGTAGGACTGAACAAGTCAGACATTTCTTTTAATGAACAATACCTAACATATATGACCAACCCCGGAACACAAGAAAGAAATGTTATGATTGGACTTGGATTGGTGGTGGTATTTCTTGGTGGCATGGTAATTTACAGCATTTATTATGTTTCTGTCATTTCCAATATACAAGAGATGGGGAAGCTAAAGGCTCTTGGTGCTACCAAAAAACATATTCGCCGCTTACTATTTACAGAAAGCCTTGCACAGTCTTTTATCGGAATCCCCTGTGGAATCTTACTTGGATACCTGGCAACCGTATTCTTGTTCAGAATGGTTATTCTTTCCGATTCTACCCTTGAGGATACATTCTGGCACTGGCAGGCTGCTATTTGTGTTATCGTGGTTGTTTTGCTTACGGTTGGGGTTTCTATCCGAAAGCCATTAAAAATGGCGTCAGGGATTTCTCCTGTGGAAGCAATGCGGTATCAAGAACCGACAGGGAAACAAAAAAGGAAAAAATCTTATAAAACACTTTCTGTATCAAAGCTAAGTTGGGCAACTATACAAAGAAATAAGCGAAGAACTGTGGTCACGATACTTGCATTGGGTTGTTCCGGTATTTTGTTTTTAGCAGTAGCCAATATTGCAAACAATATAACTGCGGAAAATTATGCAAGGATGTTGATGCCAAAAGGCGATTTTGAAATTAGCCTTAATTATGCTGAGGACGATCAAGAGTACCCGGAGAATAATCTAAATATAATTCAGCTTCAAAACCCCTTGAACGATGGTCTGAAAATGCAAATCATGTCTTTAGATGGTGTTGAAGGCATTGATGAAAAGCACACAGTTCTGGCAGACGCTGAAAATGTGGAATTGGAAACACAGAGAATAGAGGTTGGTGGAATCAGTGAAAACGATCTGTTATCCCTAAATAAATCACTGAAAAGAGGAACTTTGGATTATGATGAATTGGTTCATTCTAACGGTATAATTTTCACATGGGATATTTTGTTTGAGCAATATGGGTTTGAAATTGGAGATACAATACAGCTTACACTTTATGATGGAAACAAGAAAATTCCTTTTACGGGTACTCTCATGGCAAGTACCAACAGCAGTGATGATACCTTTTTGATTGCCGATGAGGTTTTACAGCAACTAATTACGGAGACAAATCCTGCGAGTGCCATTTACATTACTGTTCAGCCAGAAAAATTTGAAAGTGTAAAGGCACAAATTGATACACTGCAACAGGAAAATACGAAGTTCATGTTCAAATCCTATGATGAAGAACTTGGAATCGCAAAGCAGCTAATCCGCACGATACAATACACAATTTACGGATTACTGATAGTCATTGGAATCATTGGCTACATCAGCCTTATCAATACAATGATTACGAGTATTTTAGTTCGCAAAAAGGAATTGGGAATTTTGCAGGCAATCGGTTTGTCTGATAAGCAACTACGTCAAATGATACACCGGGAAGGAATGTTCTTTACCCTTGGAACCTTAGTATTATCATTAACTATCGGAAATGGACTTGGGTATTTACTGGTACGCATTATTATAAATACTCAAATTCTAACAATTAGTCAATACGAATATCCGATTACCCAAACACTTGTTTTGATAGTTGCAGTAGTCATCGGACAAATTGCAATTACTGTATTTGTAAATCGCTATATTCATAAACAATCGTTAGTTGAAAGAATGCGTGACTAGTTCAATGTAAG
>URJC01000283.1 GCA_900548135.1 uncultured Odoribacter sp.
TAAGATTTCCCAATTTTTTATTCCAATCCGGAAATAATTTACCCTGGATTTCAGAACTGGTTTGCCATATTTCTCCCCGGATAGTCCGGATTTTTTCAAGATAACGGAAGCGTTTCACCTGGACTTGTTCGGCTATCTGATTCAGATCATTACGGATTAAATCGACTATCGTATAATGTTCACAGGTTTCTTTGTAATTTTCCAAAAGGAGTTGACTGGCATCAGGTAAAGTAGCGTTAATGGTACCTTTCATGGGATAAGAAAAGATTTCTCCGTCTTTGATTTGTATAAAGCTCTCGGGTGAAAAACATACACAATGCTCTGGTAGCAGGAGTTTGTATTTTGCACGGCTATGGTGAAAAATTTGTTCCAGAGTCAGATTGGTCCGGATTGGAGTTTTTTCGGTCAGATTCAATAAAAAACTATCTCCATGTAATAAGCCTTGACGGACAATACTGAATTTTTGCCGATAAGCCTCTGCATCAGTTTTGAGAATTTTTATCTGTGGGGTTGGGATTGGGAGAGAAACAGAAGACATATTACTGATTTCTCCGGCAACAAATGGGATGGTTTGGTTTTTTAACGGATGTTCAACAAAAAATCCATGATCCCCTTCAAAATCTACTCCGAATAAAAATGGTATAGCGGCCGAACCACATCGGTTCATTTTTTCCCGTACAATTTCAGCTTTCATATTTTATTTGTTCTGGCTACAAAATTAATCACTATTTTTGCAACCATGAAAAAAATATTGGTTGTTAATAACTACGATTCTTTTGTTTTTAACATAGTACAGTTGCTTCGCGAAATTCCGTCAGCACCTGATTTTGAAGTCATGTATAATGACCGGATCGTATGGGAACGTTTGAATGAATTTGGAGGGATCATACTCTCTCCCGGGCCGGGAATTCCTGCTCAGGCTGGTGATTTGTTGCGTTTGATTGAGTGCTGTAAGCATTCTCATCCTCTTTTGGGGATTTGTTTAGGACATCAGGCACTGGCTGAGGTTTTCGGAGCTTCTTTATCTAATTTGTCCGGGCCTTTACATGGACATTCAAGTGTATTGAAACTGTTGGATTGTAAAGAACCTCTTTTTTCCGGTTTAACGGAACCTCTTGTCGTTGGACGTTATCATTCCTGGGTTGTAGATCGTGCAACCATACCTGCTGATTTGCTTGTCAGTTCAGTGGATGAACAAGGGCACGTTATGTCTTTTCATCATCTTACTTTACCTGTTTTTGGTCTTCAGTTTCATCCGGAGTCATATATATCCAATTGTGGGAAACGGATTGTGGAAAATTGGCTGGATTTGTGTCAACCAAAGAACCTTTAAGAAAAGGAAGGACTACTATAATGATCCGGGGGTAATGTGTAGCGATAGTTTTTAAATTAACCCCATTTGCTTTAATAAAATAGTGGCATTCATGTTAGTAGTGATGCCGGGATGAAGTTTGTAATCATAAACAATGTTTCCGTCCTGATGGGTAATTTCAAAACAAACATTCTGGAAATTGGACGGATGGGATAGTGCCAGTTCTCCTAAAGCCAGATCATGGGTCGCTATCAGACCTGAAACAGGATAGGACAGCAATTTCCTGAGGAAGGCCAGGGAACCATTTAACTTGTCAGTAGAATTGGTGCCTTTCAGCATTTCATCCAGGATGATGAAAGTGCGTTCTTCTTTTTTAGCCGTTTCGGTCAACAGCTTGAGGCGAAGTAGTTCGGCATGAAAATAGGAGGTGTTCTTCGCCAGATTGTCTGTGGTTCGCATACTGGTAAAAAGGGCCATAGGTTGAAAACTAAAGTGAGAACTAAAAACAACATTACCGGACTGTGCCAGAACCAGATTAATGCCGATAGTACGTAGAAAGGTACTTTTACCGGCCATGTTTGCACCGGTGACAATAAATAGTTGATGTAAAGATGCAATGCTGAAATCATTGGTTACTTTGTGCTTCCCTTTTAATAGGGGATGTCCTGCTTCCCGGGCATTTAATAGAGAGGTTTTACTGATTTCAGGCTTTGTATAGGTCGGGTGATTGAAACGGTAATTGGCCATGCTAATCAACGAGTCCATTTCACTAATAGCCGTTATCCATTTATTGATGTAATTACCATACTTGCTTTTCCAACGATCTAATCGCAGGATCAGGTGCAGATCCCGCAAATATAAACCATTTAATACAAAGGCAGTTAATATATTGCCGCGTTGGTCCAACCCTTCCTGAATTTTGTTGAGTATAGCTAAAGCCTGCGGAGCATTATGTTTTGGGGAACTTAAAGTGTTTTTAAGGGTACTCAGATAGGATGAAGTGAATTTTTGTTGATCAATAAAACGGACCAGAGTAGCATAATGGCTGATTGTGCCAAGAAAGCGGTCCAATTTCCGGTGGTAGGCGTTAATCTTTTTTAAAAATAAGGTCAGTAGGATTAGTTGTAGCAGGGAAATCACCAGGCCTGTAGACCAGGGAAGGAGTTGAAAAGCTACCACTATCCAGGAAATGATTGTCACACTGTTGAAAAGGTAGATCAGAAGGCGGGTTCTCTGAAAATGAACAAAGAAGGAAGGTTCTTTCTGCCATTGGTATAATATGGTATGATCGATTTTCTGAGCGGGCTGAAATTGACCGGCTGCTCTGAACTGTTGGCACCATTTTGTCCGCATAGTCAATTCTTCCACTGCTTGCTGGCGTTGGAGGATGATATCCGGAATTTGAGTAAGGTGTAGTAACCAGTTTGCAAGTAAATGGGTTCCCTCAGTGGTTACCGTTCGGTTTAAATGTTGAAAAAGGGAATCTTCTCCAAACAGATCCAGATCAACAGCATAAGAATGTTGAGGATTAAGGTATTCCAGGCCTTTAGGGAATGAATCAAGTTTACCTTCCAAATATTCAGTTTCTTGTTGGTTTATCCGAATCAGTTGTTCGGTCAGTTGGAGTTTTCTGACGATCCGGTTGTCCAGGAAGGTTAGAAAAATAAATAGACTTATGGCTCCAATAGGAAATATAAGAGCCAATGAATGAGTGGTAATGATCCAGTAAATCTGTATAACGGCACTAACGAAAGTAAATAGTTTACCCAGCGTAATCAAGTTCCGTCGCTGTTTGATTTGTTTTAGTTGTTTGGTATATTGAATTATATTTTTCTGATAAAATTCTTGTGGTGACATAGGGGAACCCAATTTTAATGGTAATTTTTAGTTTGTATTTTATAGGCAAAGGTAACCAGAGTATAAGAAAAATAATTCATGTACAGAAGTAATTTTTTTGATTTTTGAAAGAAGTTCATTTATTCTGTAAGGGGATGTTGAATATTCTGTAGTATTTTGTTTGGGGATTTGTATTTTATATTTTATTGAATGTAATTTATTTTTGTATTTTTGTTTATATGTTATTATTTTTAAAACGTTTTAAAAGTAGAAAAATGCGTTTTAGAATAGTACTAAGATTAATTGAAGGTAAGGTATTACCTTGTAATTATATGTATGAATTGTCAAGTTGTTTGTACAAGGTATTGAATGAAGGTAATCCGGTTTTTACTGCCTGGCTACATGATAAAGGATATTGTAAGGAAAAGAAAGCATTTAAATTATTTACCTTTTCGAATTTCTATTTTCCGCGTTTCAGGATTGAGGGGGATCGGATTTTTGTTTTGGCGGATACGGCCCAGTTGATTGTGTCGTTCTATCCGATAGAAGCAATTGATGCTTTTGTAATGGGGTTGTTTAAGAACAGGCAATTGGAGGTTGGTGACCGGAAATCAAGGGTCCGCTTTGAAGTCTTGAACTTAGAGCGGCAGGCTGAGCCGGAATTCACTTCCCGGATGGCTTTTAAAACCCTATCGCCAATGTTTATTGAAGAGCAATTACCGGAAACCC
>URJC01000284.1 GCA_900548135.1 uncultured Odoribacter sp.
TAGCCATATTACCATGATTTTATAGTCGGATTCAAACGATTTCAGGTTTAGCTTCCGGAGAATGTTGGTACTTTCTTCTGTGTAGATTGCTGCCTGGGCATTATCCTCTACTCCCATTTCTGCATACCATTCTTCCAGGCTGAAGTAGGGGCCTTTGGATAATAAACGACGCCATTCTGTTAAGTATTCATCACTGACAGGACTTTTGGTCTTGCGGACAACCGGGAATACAAAATGCAAGTCAGGATGGATGTATTTCTGCATTTTACGGCATGAAGGGCATTTTCCGCAGGCATCATCCTGTTTGTTGCCAGTGCAAAAGACATATTGCGCAAATGCCAGTGCCAGCGCCAGTGAACCATACCCAGTATCTCCGGCGAACAATTGAGCATGACTGATTCTTCCCGTTTTCAGGGAGTTGACCAGCCGCAGCTTGATTTCTTCATGTCCGATTATATCTTTAAACACCTTATTGATTTTAAATTGTGAATTGACGGTTTTAGCAGAATCCAAAACCGTCAATCTTGAATGATCAATTGAGTTTGATTCCCAGTTCTTTAAGTTGTCCTTCAGAGATTTCTGAAGGAGAGTCAATCATGACATCACGCCCGGAATTATTTTTCGGAAATGCAATGGTGTCGCGGATACTATCAAGGCCTGCAAACATAGAAACCAACCGGTCGAAACCAAAAGCAATACCACCATGAGGAGGTGCTCCGTATTTGAATGCATTCAACAGAAAACCAAATTGTTTTTCGGCCTGTTCCGGTGTGAAACCTAAACATTTGAACATACGTTGCTGCAATTGAGTGTCGTGGATACGGATGGAGCCACCCCCGACTTCGACTCCGTTAATAACCATGTCATAAGCATTTGCACGTACAGCTCCGGGATTGCTTTCCATCATATCGGTATCTTCCGGATTGGGGGAAGTAAACGGATGATGCATAGCATAAAAACGTTGTGTTTCTTCGTCCCATTCTAACAATGGAAAATCGACCACCCACAAGGGCTTGAACACATCCTTATCACGTAATCCAAGACGATTTCCCATTTCCAGACGCAATTCACATAATTGTGGTAATGTCTTATTTTTCGGACCACAAAGGACCAGGATTAAGTCGCCGGGTTTGGCCTGGCAGGCTTCTGCCCATGTTTTCAGATCGTCTTCAGAATAAAATTTATCTACAGATGATTTTAAGGTACCGTCGTCATTGTATTTCACATAGACCAGTCCTTTGGCCCCGATTTGAGGACGTTTTACAAATTCGGTCAATTCATCCAGTTGTTTACGGGTGTAAGAAGCACATCCGGAAGCACAGATTGCTCCAATGTATTCTGCTGAATTGAATACAGTAAAATCCTTTGTTTTTGCTTGTTCGGTCAAATTAACGAATTTCATACCGAAACGGAGGTCCGGTTTGTCACATCCATAATATTCCATTGCATCATGCCAGGTCAGCCGTTGTAATTCCGGAATATCAATTCCCCGGATTTCTTTGAACAGGTGACGGATCATGCCTTCGAAAATACGGAGTACGTCTTCACGCTCAACAAATGACATTTCACAGTCAATTTGAGTGAATTCCGGTTGACGGTCGGCCCGCAAATCCTCGTCACGGAAACATTTTACTATCTGATAATACCGGTCAAAACCGGCTACCATCAAAAGTTGTTTAAAAGTCTGGGGGCTTTGAGGTAAAGCATAGAATTGGCCTTGATTCATACGGGAAGGCACTACAAAATCCCGGGCTCCTTCCGGAGTACTTTTAATGAGTACCGGAGTCTCTACTTCCATAAAGTGCATGGAATCCAGATAATTGCGTACTAAGTGTGCCATACGATGACGCAGTTCCAGATTTTTACGGACAATTTGACGGCGCAAATCCAGGTAACGGTATTTCATCCGGATTTCATCCCCTCCGTCACTGTTGTCTTCAATTGTAAAAGGAGGAACCTCTGATTGGCTGAGGATATTGATTTTTTCTAAAATAATTTCAATATCTCCAGTAGGAATTTTGTTGTTCTTACTGGTTCTTTCAACAACTTTACCATGTATTTGAATGACAAATTCACGTCCTAATTCAGCAATTTGTTTTTTTATATCTTCAGATGCTGATTCTTCTGCAACTAATTGAGTAATACCATATCTGTCTCGCAGATCGATAAATGTCATAGCTCCCAGGTTTCTGACTTTCTGAACCCAGCCGCTAAGGATGACAGTTTGATTTACATTTTCAAGCCGAAGCTCTCCACAAGTATGTGTCCTGTACATTATATATGAATTTATAAAGTTTATAACGATAAATGCCTTCTTTACCAATTGGCGAAAATACTAAGAATTTATCAAACTATGGAAAAATGATGATAAAAAGATGAATGATGAATGTGTTAAGACAAAAGAGAAATAATCCGGTATTAAATACGTCTGGTCCGAATTTTTTTAAGTTGACATTTTCATCTTACCGCAACCGTTTAATTTGAAATATAAAATTCGGAATCTAAAATGAAAACTTCGTATCTTTGGTGCCAGTTAAAATGGTTTATTGTGAATTATATTGATATTATCGTCTTACTTTTTTTGCTTTGGGGAGCCTACCGGGGATTTTCAAAAGGGCTTATTATAGAAGTTGCTACGCTATTGGGTTTGGTGTTTGGGGTATATGTTGCTATAAAATATTCATCCTATACTGAAGATATCCTGGTGGATTTTCTCAATATTTCTTCCCGTTATATATCATATATTGCTTTGGCTGTTACTTTTGTTTTGGTAGCAATCGTTGTTTATATTATCGGGAAATTGTTGACAAAACTAATTGATATAATATCATTGGGACTAATAAATAAATTGCTGGGGACTATTTTGGGGGTTGCTAAGTATTTTGTTGTTGTATGTGTATTACTTATGATTGTAGATGCTTTAAATATAAAATTTCAATTTCTCAGTGAAGAAACACAACAGAAGAGTTTGTTATTCTATCCTTTTCTTAATTTTGCACAGAAAATATACAATTCTATCCGATTTTAATAACTGACTTTTTATATAGATTCATGAAATGGTTTTATAAAATTGTAGGGACGTTGTATTATTGACATGAGCACCTTTGGGGTGCTTGCTGGTCCGTTTATTGTTTTTTCCGGGAAGTTCCGGAATAATCAGTATATTAAATCTTAAGGAATAGATCAAATAAAAATAATTAAACATGAATTTTGTTGATGAATTGAAATGGAGGGGTATGATTCATGATATCATGCCCGGGACAGAAGAATTGCTGGCAAAAGGCCAGACGACTGCTTATGTGGGTATCGATCCTACAGCTGATTCTTTGCATGTTGGGCATTTGGTTTCAGTCATGATGATGAAACATTTTCAACTGGCAGGTCATAAACCTATTTTCATTATTGGTGGTGCGACGGGGATGATTGGTGATCCGAGTGGAAAATCACAGGAAAGAAATTTGCTGAACGAAGAGACAATACAGAAAAATATGGCTGGAATTAAAAGTCAGTTATCCCGGTTTATTGATTTTAATTCCACAGCTTCGAATGCTGCTATTATGTTGAATAATTATGACTGGATGAAGCAGTTTTCCTTTTTGGATTTCATCCGGGAAATAGGAAAGCATATTACAGTAAATTATATGATGGCCAAAGATTCTGTCAAACGTCGCCTGAGTGGTGAATGTTCGGATGGGATGTCGTTTACGGAGTTTACATATCAGCTGGTGCAAGGATATGATTTTCTTTATCTCCGGAAAAATTATGGCTGTATGTTGCAAATGGGTGGTTCTGATCAGTGGGGAAATATTACAACCGGAGGAGAACTGATCCGCCGGAAAGAAGGATTGGATGCTTATGGATTAACATGG
>URJC01000285.1 GCA_900548135.1 uncultured Odoribacter sp.
CATAAGTAAGCCCTCCTCTCAAACCATCTGTAAGGGTCCCCGGTCCGGCTGCAGGATAGGAATCACTGTAACGATATTTACAGGTAACCGCCTTCCCAATAGCCCGATGATAATCCGCACGGGTTTCCAATACGTCTGTTCCGGGTTTACCTCCCTCCACCAGATATGCCTTTATCCGGGCAGAATCTGTAATATAAAAAGGTCCCTGATAAATTTGTTCTTTTCCATCGTTGAGAATATAATGTATCGTCGGGTGATATTTTTTAGAATCAAATCCTATCTTCATACGTTTTTCCACCGTATCGACTTCAGTAAGTAAATCCAGGCGGTCACTCAAAGAAAATACATTCACGCCCTTTTGTTTCAACAAATCAATCTGATAAGCAATCCTGCGTTTAAAATCCCCGGGGTCTTTTTTTTCGCGGGGTGTCCAAACCACCTCTGCCAAAGCCAGTAAACGGGGAAAAATCATATATTCGGCATGGGTTGTCGTGGTTATATATTCTGTCCACAGATTTGCCTGTGCCCCCAGAATATGCTTCGCTTCATCCGGTGTCAGTTCTTCAGGAACAGGATAATAAGAATAAACCTTCAAATAAGGCAGAAAACCTCCGATTGCAGCAGGTTGTGTCCGGGGATCTGCCTGATAACTGTCAAAGTAACAGTAACCTCCGGGAGTCATAATTACATCATGCCCCATACGGGCAGCTTTAATCCCTCCCGTTTCTCCCCGCCAGGACATTACTGTTGCAGCAGGTGCCAGTCCGCCTTCCAGAATCTCATCCCATCCAATCAATTTCCGGCCCCTGGTATTTAAAAACTGCTCTACCCGACGGATCAGATAACTTTGCAATTCCCTCTCGCTTTTCAAATGTTCCTGCTGCATCCGTTTCTGACATTTCGGGCATTTTTTCCAGGCAGCGGCAGAGGCCTCGTCTCCTCCGATATGAATGTATTCCGTAGGGAAAAGCTCCATAACCTCAGTCAACACGTCCTCTATAAATTGAAAAGTCTGCTCATTCCCAATACAAAGCTCACCATTCCGGTAAGGCTGTCCATAACACCCCAATTGCGGATATATACTCACCACTTCCTCAGAATGTCCCGGCATTTCAATCTCCGGAATAACGGTAATATGCCTTTGGGCAGCATATTCCACCACTTGCCGGATATCTTCCTGCGTATAATAACCTCCGTAAGCCCCTGCACTATCCTGAATGGTATAATGCCGGTCTCCCTCCCACCATTCCATATAATTTTCTTCTGTACGCCATGCCCCTCTTTGGGTAAGTTCAGGATACTTTTTTATTTCAATACGCCACCCGGCAGCATCAGTCAAATGCCAGTGTAAGTGGTTCAATTTGTATCCGGCCATCAAATCCAGACACTTCATCACAAATTCTTTCGGGAAGAAATGCCGGGATACATCCAAATGCATTCCCCGGTAGGGGAAAGCCGGCTGATCCTCAATCACCAGGACCGGTAATGTCCATTGTCTTTTATCAGAATCGTAAAACTGTGAATCATCCAGCAATTGCCCAAAAGTCTGTACCCCATAAAACAAACCCGCAGCATCCGATGCCAATATAGTAACAACCTCCGGAGAAATACTTAACCGGTAACCTTCCCGCCCACCACTATTAAAAGCGGTATCTATACACAACCGGATAGCACAAGCACCTTCCACCCTTTTCAATTCATATTGCGTGATTCTTTCGATCCATGAGCACAGAAAATCTACATTCCGGCTCACTTCCACGTCTTGAGAAACCTCTACCAAGGTAGCCGCATTCAATACAAAACCTCCTTCACCGAAAACAATTTCCGCCGGCTCCGGAATAAGCCGTAATTTCACTTCTTGCACTGCACCCCCGTGACATCCCAATAAAATAAAAGAAAAAGCAAAAAACACGAAACGGTTGAAAAGCATATAAAAATTCTTTAATGATCAGACAAATGTAATTAACACAAATCAAAAATCCCCACTAATCATCGAATTAATGGGGAAAATAAAAAAATATGAGTATTGAACATTAAGAATATATCCTTTGTACGAGCAAGTTAGTAAAAAAGATACAAAAAAACTCTACTTTTCTTTGGAGGTTATATGAAAATATCTACCTTTGCACCCGAGTTCTTTGCCCAGGTGGCGGAATTGGTAGACGCGCTGGACTCAAAATCCAGTGTCCTCAACAGACGTGCGGGTTCGATTCCCGCCCTGGGTACAAACTGAAAATTAAGGAGTTGGATATAATCTGACTCCTTTTTTTATTCCTTACATCCGAAGTGAAAAGTAACAGAAAACACACTTTTGTGCTAAAAAAGAGGGTATTCCAGTAGAAATTTTTCTGAAATACCAGAAATAATTGAAGGCTATAAAAAAACTGGGTACGGAATTAATCACCCGCACTAAATTAAAAAACGAGACTTTCCCCGGATGAAGAAGCCTCGTTTTAATATTTAACCGCAACGGTTACTCGTAAACCACAGTATAGGTGCAGAGATTTTTCTCATTACGTAATTTCTTATTATATATCTCTTTAACCGTGTATTTGTATCCTCTGTTCGGATCTTCCGGTTCTATGTATTCATTCCCTACATGAATTTCGTAAGAACGTTCCCACAATTCATACGGGTCTTCATACGAGAACTTCGTCACATTCTTATCGCCGTCAAACTCATACTTCACCGGCAGAGCTGTTTCCCCTTCAGGCCATTTGACATATTTTTTCACACGTGGGATCACTTCATTCGGATTGTTAAAAATCGGAACCTCCTCAGCCCATTCACTCTGATCGCTATAACCACCGATCTCCATCAGGCAATCCGAACCCTTCCCCAACAAACCAATCTGATATAAAACCGGTTCAATGTCATCTGCTCCGATTTCAAAAAGAAACGCATTGAAGTCAATGTTTGTTCCGGTAGCCGGATAACGGTTGGGATATAATTCATCTACTTTAAACTCCTGAACATCGGTACTATCTCCAAACTCAAAAAACTCAGCCTTTGTCAGCAGCCCATCGGTATAAAAATATTTCTCATACCATCTATAGCCGTCCTTATCCGTTTCTTCCGATAATTTTCCCAGACGGCCGTCTTCGGTATAACCGACCTTGGTATCCGTCTCGTCATAGTCATTATCTTCTTTGATATTTACCACATTGCCCTGCCCGTTCAAGGTAAGGACGTACTTTTCATCGCTTTCATATTTGTGTTGTTGACCGCCGCCATCTGTGTACCAGGATTCATCGTGATGGTTTACGGTAATCTCGCCCACAATGTGATAATCGAACATATAGGTATCTGTCTCCCCTTGTGTAGCAGAAACATCCCACTTTTCCACCACCTTTGCCACTCTGCCCTGCTCATCGTAAGAATAAGTATAAGTAGCCTTGTCACCACTCCCACCTGCATACTCCGCATATCCGGCTCCGTAAGTCTCTTTAAAATCCACCGATTTCACTCTTTTCAACTTTACTCCGTCCTCTTTCTCCGCTTTTTGTTCCACGGTAATGGTTATCACCGTATTGCCACAGATAATGCGAATCTCCGCCTTACGGGTCTTGCCTGTGAAATTCTGTTTCAAGGTCAGCGCAATCGTATAATCACCCGCTTTGTCTCCGCTGTACTGGCTCAATGCCAGCCAGTCCACCGTCTTGGCCACTGCCTGATCCGCCTTGGTTGTCACCTCTTCCACTTCCGCTTTCCATGGTCCCTGGGTAGTGAATTTGATACCTTCGTCCTTTCCTCCCTTGTCATTGGCATAAACCACCTGTTCGGTCTGCGTGCCTTTATCCAAAACGATACCCCCATTACCCGAACCATTGCCATTACCATTGCCATCGTCGTCACCGCCGTCATC
>URJC01000286.1 GCA_900548135.1 uncultured Odoribacter sp.
AAAATACAACATAAGCCACTCTGCCATCTGCCAGTGTTGCAGTAATACATCCAAACTCAAGCATACCCAAAGCCCGGAGTGGAAATATACAATCAACAAGTGACATTTTTTGTCGTATCCGGGAATTTTGTCAGAGAAAAGAAAAAGTCTGCAATACATTGATATTACAGACTTCCAAAGTTTAAACCTTTCAGTTTCTGTGATCCACCTGGGATTCGAACCCAGGGCCCCAACATTAAAAGTGTTGTGCTCTACCGGCTGAGCTAGTGAATCAAGCCACAATATTTCCCAATTGCGGGTGCAAAGATAGAGAGATTATTTGGTTTTGCAAATTTTTAGAAGCTTTTTTAATATTATTCTTCTACAATAGCTAAAGATTCCACTTTTTTCAAACGCTCCTTCAAAAATTGAAGGTCACTTTGCCGGATAGAGAGTAACATTTCACAATCTAAATCAAAATGTCGGTCCAACACCTCAGGACCTGCTTCCTTTATGATTTTCATGACATCGTTCATAACCAGGTAGCTAAAACGAATACGAAATTGTTCATCCACCGTCTTTTCAATGATTACCGCCTGCTGAAGTGCATCAGCAGCCGCTTCCCGGTATGCATTGATCAATCCCGGAACCCCCAATTTGATTCCCCCGAAATAACGGATGACTACAATCAGAATATTAGTCAAATCATTCGACTGGATCTGTCCTAAAATAGGTTTCCCCGCACTTGACGAAGGTTCACCGTCATCATTCGTTCGGAAAAGTAATTTGGCTGCTCCGAGACGCCAGGCATAACAATGATGGCGGGCATCATAATACTTTTCCTTCAAGCCAGCTACAATAGCTTTAATTTCATCTTCAGTTGCAACCGGGTAGGCAAAAGCAATAAAACGGCTACCTTTTTCTTTATAAAGGCCTTCCGTCTGTTTTTCTATTGTCCTGTATACATCTTCCATAGTCCTGCTAAACTAAAAAAGGGTTTAAAATTCAGCCAAATGCTCAAATTTTAAACCCTTCCCTTATCATTCAAAAGCTTCAATTACCACAATACAATTTCCGCTGAATTTCCTCTACCTGGATTTTAAAATTCCGGTCGGTCTCCATCAAATCAGTAACCGCCTTACAGGCATACAATACCGTGGCATGGTCTTTCTTACCAATTTGGCTACCAATGTAGGAAAGCGAATATTTTGTATAATTCTTGCTAAAATACATCGCCAGTTGACGGGCCTGAACTACTTCCCGTTTACGGGTCTTCGTTTGCAACAATTCTTCCGGTATCTTAAAATGATCACAAACCACCTGCTGTATCTTATTTACAGTCAGCTCCTCGGTCGATTTTTTCACCATTTTACCCAGAATATCTTCCACAACATCCAATGTCAAATCCCGCTTATTGAAAGTAGATTGCGCCAATAAAGAGATCATTGCTCCTTCAAGTTCCCGTACATTATTATTGACATACTTGCATATGTATTCAATAATATCTTCGGAAAAATCGATACCATCTTTACGTGCCTTATTCAAAATAATTTCTTTCCGGGTCTCAAAATCAGGGGCCTTAATCTCAGCGGATAATCCCCAACGGAAACGCGACAATAAACGATCTTCCATCCCTTCCAGTTCGGCCGGCGCTTTATCACAAGTCAGGATCAATTGCTTTCCGGATTGATGCAAGTGATTAAAAATATGGAAAAAGGTATTCTGCGTACCGATTTTCCCTGCCAACTCCTGAATATCATCCAAAATCAATACATCTATCAACTGATAAAAATGCAGAAAATCATTCACCTCATTCCGACGGACCGCTTCTGTAAATTGAGTCTGAAAAATATTCGTGGAAACATAAAGGACCACTTTATTGGGATAATTTTGCTTCACTTCTAACCCAATCGCCTGAGCCAAATGAGTTTTTCCCAATCCCGACCCACCATAAATCAATAAGGGATTAAAGGCTGTACCACCAGGACGTTGGGCAATTGCCATCCCTGCCGATCTGGCTAACCGATTGCACGCTCCCTCTATAAAACTGTCCATCGTATAAGAAGGATTCAATTGCGAATCGATCTGAATACGATTGGAAGCCCTTTCAAAAGGATTTTTCAATCCGGCATTACTCGGTTGGTCCAAATATACCGTACTTACTGCTGGTTTACGGATAGGATTCGAAGCCAATGTCGTCGTCAAAGGCTCTGCAGCCTTGACCTTTTCAACAACCACGGAATATTCCAACTTCGCCATCGGCCCAATCGCTTTTTGCAAAGCAACACGCAAAATGTCAATATACTCCCCCTCCAGTGCTTCATACACATAAGCACTAGGCACCTGAATTGTCAATACATTCTCCTTAAATTTCAAAGCCCGGATCGGCTCAAAAAGAACCTTAAAACGTTCCGGTTTGACCTGTCCTTGTATGTACGACAAACACTCTGACCAAATTTCAATACAATTCTTTCCCATAGTTCATTGTTAGTCAGATAGTTTTTTCAAAACACTATCCTACTCTGTTCAGTACGCTAAATTCCGGAAAAAAAAACTCATAAAAAAATGAATTTTCGCTTGGTTATTTTCAAAAAACATTTCAGGCTATCAATCAAGACATTAAACACAACACATTAATTATCAACATACTACACACAAATTTATACCACACAGGTAAAACGTGTTATCCATCCCTATTTATCACAAATTCAGAGAAGAAAACTTTAGATAGTTCTTATAACCAATTCAAGATAAAGCCCAAAGCCCATCAAAAATATTGACATAAAATACATATTACAAACTATATTATGTCAACGATTTCCGTAACACTTGCACTCCTATTTAGAATGAATCTATTTTAATTTTTAATTTATTTTAACAATAAAGGCATTTTCAAAAGACCTGTTAACATCTTTCAAATCCTTCTGGGCTTGTTTCAAATTTTTATATGTATGGATCAAATAAAGATACTTACCGTTTTTACGAATCTCTTTTAAATCAGGATACTTCAAATATAAATCAGCATTCAAAGCCAGCGGTTGTTCTGTTTCTGCCACCACAATACCATATTCGTCCCCCTGCAAGTTTCGCCCGCCGCCAAAATCAAACACAGACAAATTGACAAAACGTTTCGGATTTTGCCGGAATTCGATCAATAGTTTATTCAGGTTTTCACTTACTGCAGTCAGGTTATAATATAATTCTTCATCATTGACCACGCCACCCAAAGAACCTTTTCCCTGATTAATCTTAGTCACTATAGAATCCGTTTGTGCTAATACATGATTCAGATAATGGATAGAGCGATTCAGATTAACAGCCCTCAGAGAATCACTGATTGTAGTGATATTATCCAGACTGCGGGTGATATCAGAATTACTGTTTTCAAGATTTGAGGTAATACTATTGATATTTTTCAGGATATTGGAGATACGTCCGGCTTCACTCCCTAGCATGTTATTTAATGTGCCCGATGCTTGTTCAACATTATTTAAGGTCCGGCCGATACTATTTAATGACCCCTGCAAATTGCCATTTCCTTCTTCACTAAAAATTTCCTGCAAAGCCATTAAAACGGTATCCAGTGAAATCATCACATTCTCAGCTTTTTTCTTTAAAGGCTCCAACTGCTTGTTCAGTTGCTCCACCAATCCCAATTCTAACTGAGTCTGCAAAGTATCTCCACTTTGGGCATCAGTCATTGCATCCCCGGGAATCAAGTTGATCGCTTTTGACCCCATCAAATCGGCACTCTGGATGGCTGCAATCGAATTAGAAGGTATTTCCAGCTTTTTCCCAACTGTAAACTGTACTAACACTTTATCGAAACGTTCTCCGACAAAATTGATCGCACTAACCTGTCCTACACTATATCCCCTATAAAT
>URJC01000287.1 GCA_900548135.1 uncultured Odoribacter sp.
GTGGCGGAGATTATGACGGCTGCTGAGTATCTGATGGTGCATCCGGAAATAAAACACGGTAAAATACGGATTGGCTTTACCCCGGATGAAGAAATTGGCCGGGGAGTGGATTTCTTCAATGTGAAACAATTTGGGGCTCAATTTGCTTATACCATGGATGGGGGATTTGAAGGGGAATTGGAATATGAAAATTTTAATGCTGCCAGTGCAAAAATTGAGGTGCAAGGACGTAATATCCATCCGGGATATGCTAAAGATAAGATGATTAATGCCTTACAGGTTGTCAATGAGTTGAATCAGTTATTGCCTCCTTGTCAGCGTCCGGAACATACAGAAGGATATGAAGGGTTCTACCATTTGGTCAGTGTCAAGGGAGAAGTGGAATGTGCTTCGAGTGAATATATTATCCGGGATCATTCACGGGTTAAATTTGAGGAAAAGAAACGTTTTATGAAAGCTGCTGTAGCTTTGCTGGCTGAAAAATACGGGGAAGGTGTGATCAAATTGACCTTGAAAGACCAATATTATAATATGCGTGAAATGGTAGAACCGCACCCGGAAGTGATTGATAAGGCATTTCAGGCTATGATTGATGCCGGAGTGACACCTATTGTGCGCCCTATCCGCGGAGGTACCGATGGGGCTAGGTTGTCCTATATGGGATTACCTTGTCCGAATTTGTTTACCGGTGGTATGAATTTCCATGGAAAATATGAATATTGTTCTCTGGATACCATGCATAAAGCCATGAAAACGATCCTGAATTTGATTCAGTTGTGGGGAAAATAAAATCCTGAGAATATAAAGAATGGAAAATGCCGGTCGGAAAGTCCTATTTTCGACCGGTATTTTTGGTTGTAAAGCAGGGATATCTAAAACCATTAAAATCCTTTTACTGATAAGTCAGAATTATGGGAGTGATTTTGTGAAATTGATTATATTTGTTGTAATTCGGAATGAGATAAAATTAATATACAATCTGCTATGAGAATAGATCACCTTGCAATTTGGGTCGAAGATATTGAAAAAATGCGTCAGTTTTATCAGACCTATTTTGAAGCAACGTGTGGAGAAAAATACGTTAATCAAAAAAAGAATTATGAGTCTTATTTTCTGAGTTTCGGAAATGGGGAAACCCGGCTTGAGTTGATGCATAGGCCGGATATTGCTGAGTTTCCCGGGAAAAGAGGATTTATGCACGGGATGGCTCATTGGGCAATATCAGTGGGTTGTGTCGGTGCTGTGAATGAATTGACTGAGCGTTTGAGAAGGGACGGATATACCATTGCCAGTGAGCCGCGGACTACCGGTGACGGTTATTACGAAAGTGCTGTTTTAGATCCTGAAGGAAATTACCTGGAATTGTTGGGATAGTTTTTCTTTCAGGATAGTTTTTTTTCCAAATATTCCTGTAAGATGCGGGCATGGTTGTGTGTTGATTCTTTAGAGGCGTATAATAAAGTTACTGTAGGGAAGGATTTTATTCTGGAGAGAAATGTTTTCACAGCTTCTGAGTGGCTTAATTCTTCCCGGTACATAGAGGTGAATTCTTCCCAATGTCCGCTTATATCGTTGTGGAACCAGCTTCTAAGCCTTGGGGAGGGGGTGATTTCTTTAGCCCATTCATCATATTGCAAGCATTCTTTTTTTATTCCTCTGGGCCAGAGCCGGTCTACCAGTATCCGATATCCATCACTTTTTTCCGGATCATCATATACCCTTTTGATTTTGATTTGCGGCATGTTTTTTTTCTGTTTTTACTGATTCTGACGGATAAAGTTTCTTTTAGGGAGACGATTATTGGGAAAGTAGGCCGTGAGAAATAGCCTGTATGAATCGGTACGATTGATGCTTGGGTTAACCATAAAAAAACTTGAGTCTGATTTATTTCAGACTCAAGTTTTTAGAATTTACAGCTAACTGTTTATTTATTCAGATCTTATTTATTACATCAGGAAACTCAATAAGATACCTGCTGCAACAGCAGAACCGATTACTCCGGCAACGTTCGGTCCCATAGCATGCATCAGTAGGAAGTTGCCCGGGTTGGCTTCCTGGCCTACAGTCTGGGATACACGGGCTGCCATCGGAACAGCAGAAACGCCGGCGGAACCGATCAACGGGTTGATCTTGTTCTTGGTGAATAAGTTCATGAATTTTGCCAATAATACACCACCGGCAGAGCCAAGGGCAAAGGCAAGAACACCGATGACCAGGATCGCTAATGTCTGGTAGTTCAGGAAAGCGCTTGCAGTGGTGGTGGCTCCTACGGAAATTCCTAAGAAGACGGTGGTGATGTTCATCAGTTCATTTTGTACTGTTTTACTCAAGCGTTCAACAACACCACATTCGCGCATCAGATTACCCAACATCAAACAACCGATTAAGGGAGCAGCTGAAGGGAGGAGCAGAGATACAAAGATGGTAACAACAATCGGGAAAATAATTTTTTCCGTTTTGGAAACTGTCCGCAATTGTTGCATCTCGATTTCACGCTCTTTTTTCGTAGTCAGCAACTTCATAATCGGCGGTTGTATCACAGGCACTAATGCCATGTAGGAATAGGCTGCTACCGCAATCGGTCCCAATAAATGAGGAGCTAACTTGGAAGTCAGGTAGATTGCAGTAGGACCGTCAGCTCCTCCGATAATTCCGATCGAACCGGCTTCCTGATAGGTGAATCCCAGAGCTAAAGCACCTAAAAAAGTGGCAAAGATACCGATTTGTGCAGCAGCACCCAGCAAAAAACTTTTCGGATTGGCTAACAGCGGACCGAAATCAGTCATTGCACCTACACCAATGAAAATAATACAAGGATAAATACCCAGTTTTACTCCCAGGTAGATATAATCCAGTAAGCCTACGTTGTTGGCGTTGGCAAAATTTGCCCAATGAATATGTCCTCCCTCGAAAAGTTCGGAATGGAACAAACCGGCACCCGGCAAGTTGGTCAGCAGCATACCAAAGGCAATAGGCAACAACAATAGGGGTTCAAATTTTTTAACGATAGCCAGATAGAATAGCAGACAAGCCACACCAATCATTACTAAGCATAACCAATTGCCATCAGCCAATTTTGCAAATCCTGTATCGTTGAAGAATTTCATGAGGTCCTCTCCCAGACTTACATTTTCAGCTTTGGCGGCAAAGGGAGTTATAAACAATGCCAGTAATGCGGCTATTCTAAAGATATATTTCTTTATTTGTTTCATTGCTAACAATTTTTCGATGAATTACTCCAGATCAATAAGTGCTTCGTCCAGTGCAACTGTTTGTCCGACAGTTACATGGATTGCTTTGATCTGGCCGTCTTTGTTAGCCATGATGTTGTTTTCCATTTTCATGGCTTCCATAACAATCAGCACATCACCCCGTTTTACCTGATCTCCTACTTTCACATTAATCGTTGTGATGGTTCCGGGGAGCGGAGCTTTGATAGAAGACGCCCCTCCTTTGGCAGGTTGAGGTGCAGATACCTGTGCCGGAGCTGATGCTGCATGGGAGGCTGGTTTGTGACTAACCGGAGGAAGAGTGGCGGATTCATTCTCGTAATGAACCTGATAAGAGGTTCCGTTGACGTCTACAGTTGCCATATTGTGCTCCGTTTCATTCACTATGACTTCGTAGTCTTTCCCGTCTATCGTGATTTTGAATTTATTCATATTTCAGTTTATTTACTTGATAGTAGTATTTCTCATGTTATAAATTTTGGAACTCCACGGAGAATAACGTCTTTCAACCTCCTCAATTGTGATTATATGCGGTTCTTCATCGTGAGCATTGAAATACAAATGCATGGCCATAGCAATAGCA
>URJC01000288.1 GCA_900548135.1 uncultured Odoribacter sp.
CTCAGCAGACAATTGTCCGGAACTGGAGAAAGCGAAATATTTCGCAGTAGGTTCACTCGGTCCTGTTTTTTTATATGCCACCGACCGGGATATTTACCGGTATGATTACAATGGGACGAATACCGGTGAAAAACTTTACACTTTGGCCCAGGCCGATGAAAAAATAACGGGAATGAAAATATTCAAACCCTGTATCGATCGTTATATTCCGAATCATCCCTATAACAATAAAGTGCTGATTCTTTCCACTTACAATGAGAGTAAAAAAGAAGGGAAAATTTATATGTACTATATCAATGAGGTGAACGGAATGATCGATATTGCTTCGGAAAAAGTATTCGAAGGTTTCGGAGAAATCCTGGATATGGAATATAATTACCCGAAATACGGTACTTAAAATGAGCAGAGGTTTGAAAATAGTTTTTGTGCTTTCCTGCTGTTTTTTGTGGGAAGCACAAGCCTTTTCCCAGGTAAGAGTCCGCTTCGACGCCACTTTCGGGCAAGAGGAAATCCGGATCGGGTTCCGGGAACAAACTTATAAA
This sequence comes from uncultured Odoribacter sp., assembly GCA_900548135.1. Lineage (GTDB taxonomy): Bacteria > Bacteroidota > Bacteroidia > Bacteroidales > Marinifilaceae > Odoribacter. The sequence goes on from URJC01000288.1 coordinate 543, forward strand.
GTGAAACTAGATGAATCAGGCGCAGGGAAGATAACTATTCCGGATTCACTGGTTCCCGGATATGCAGTTTTATATGGTCCGCGCAACGCTTATTCGTTTTATCTTGTACCGGGACAACAACAGGAAATTACTCGGCTGAACGGACAAGAGATTAAATTTGCCGGAGCGGCTAAAGCGATCAATATCTATCTGAACAGTCCGTTTTTGAATAACCGGGATCCGGGGTATGAAAAAGGGGAAGAAGAATTTTTGAAAGCATGGGCACTGATGCCCGGCAGATTACAATCACATCTTGATTCTTTACCTCTGCCGGCGGATTTTAAAAAATCGGAGCGTAAACGGCTTTATTATGTGGCTTGCCATTCATTATTGGATTATCCCCTTCGTCATGCCAGATTATTACGCCTGAAAAGTTATTCCCCGGGAGAAAGGTATTACCGGAAAGTATCGGAACTGCTTCAGGAGGATCCTTCAGCTCATGAATTCTGGGAATACCGCCAGTTTTTCAGGAATGGTATACAATTGCTGGGAGAAAGAAAAAAAACTGAAACAGGTAAACCGTTGGATAAGTTAAAGTGTGAACTGGATTATATATGCAATCACATTAAGGATGAAGAACTGGCGGGTTATTTAGTCGACGAAAGCATGTCCGGATATATCAGGTACTTCGGATCAGAAGGAATGGAAGCGTTTTTACCCCTTTATCGGGAAAAGGTAAAGGATGAAAAACAAAAAGCAGCATTTTTCCGGTCGTATGAACAATATACCCGTTTGGAAAAAGGTAGAAAAGCACCCCATTTTTCCCTTTTGGATAAAGACGGTAACCGGAAGAATTTATCTGACTGGCTGGGCAATTACGTTTATATCGATGTCTGGGCAACCTGGTGCGGACCGTGTTGCCGCGAACTCCCGGCATTTCATAAATTAAAAGAGGAGTTCAAGGATAAGCCTATTTGTTTTGTAAGTATCTCTATCGATGCGGATGAAGCTGCCTGGCGGGCCAAGATAGAAAAGGACAGCCTGGATGGTATCCAATTGAGGGTAAACGAAGAAGATACTTTTAAAAAGGATTATAAGATTTCATGGATTCCCCGTTTTCTATTGATAGATCGGGAGGGAAAAGTACTGGATGCCAATATGACACGTCCTTCGGATACAAAAACAATAGAAAAACTCACTACTTTATTGTCCGATCGCTAACAGTCTGACAGGGAGGAAAAACAATTACGTTCCTCCCGGTCAGATCTTTTCCAGATCTCCTTTTGCTACCCATCCTTCATTGCCGTCTGCCATCCGGATATTGTACCAATCTCCCAATTGGCCTACGACACGGACTTTCAACCCTTCGTGAATCAAAAACAGGCTCGTACCGCTATTATCCGGCGCACCTTTTACCGTCACACTCGGAGTTGTAATAATCGCATACTCTCTGTCGGTGACTTTCTTATCCTGCTGCATAGCAAAAAACATCGTCCCAACAGTCAGGAAAAAGACTATAATCCCCACGACAAAACCAGTCTTTTTGATACCGACCGAAGGAGAATAGAAAAATAAAGCTGCCATCACCAAAAAGAGGATAAAGAGAGTAACCGAGATATATCCCCACTGATCGGCGGAAAAATAACCGACAAACCCTTTGTACCACCTCACCAGAAACAATTCGGGCAACACTTCGATTTTGTCTACGATAGCTTGCTGGGCCATTTTCAGGTTGTAGCGGGCAGAAGCATCCGAGGGGTCTAATAATAAGGCCCGTTCATAATTCAATATGGCCTGCGTATTCTCTCCCAGTTTATAATAACAATTACCCAGATTATAATATAAGATAGCCGATTCCATGCCACCGGCCCTCAATTTCCGGTATATTTCAGCTGCTTCATTGTATTTTCCCTCCCGGTAAAATTCCTCTGCCTGTTTCTCCGATTGCGGATCGGTAGCGGCTAAGGCACACAAACTTATCAGTAAAACCGGCAATATCAACAATATCTTTTTCATAGTTTCTAATCTTTAATCACCGGATGGCTTTATCCAGCTTTGTAATCACATCAATACTATCTGTATATACTTTCCCCATTTCCTGATCGGAATTACTTCCGGGAGCATAACGGGCATATTCACAAGTATCCAATACAGCGATAAATTCCTTGATTCTGTCTTCCTCTACTCCTTTCGACTGGAGAATTTCACTGATATTATCCCGGTTCAGTTCGGCACGGTCGATATTCAGTTTATAACTCATATATCCCCAAAGGGCTTTCAATACTTCATCGTAGAATTGCTCTGCATTGTGATTTTTCATCGCGCTGGCAGCCACTTTGAGGCGTTTGCGGGCCATCTTGTTGGCCGCTTTATTCTTCACCCGGGCTATATCGGCATTCGCTTTGATCCTCCGGCGATTCAAAACTGCACCGGCAACGAACAGTACAAATGGAATCAGGAATGAAAGCCAATAGGCAGGGGTTGCAAAAAAGCGAACTCCTTGCTCTTTCAGTTTCAAATCACCAGTCTTAAGATACCGGATATCCTCACCCACCTGACGGATATCTTCCTTCTTAAAGGATTGAACAATATTACCGGAATTTTCACCATTTGTCCCTTTCTCTGCTCCCTTACGGACAAACAAACTGTATTCTTTCCCTAATATAGTCCGGTAGGAATTACTCTGAGGGTCAAAATAAGAGAAGCGGATTGCCGGGATTTTATATTCTCCCGAATAACGGGGGAGCACGACATACTCAAAAGATACAGTCCCTGTCATTCCATTTTCCGTCGTTCGGATATCCCGGGATTCCTTCGGATCATAAGACTCAAAATCCAGCGGGAAACTAATAGCCGGTGCCTTCAACAACTTCAGGTTTCCATTTCCTGAGAAAGTCACTTTATAAGTAATGGCATCGTTCGCATTCACCGTATCCGCAGATATGGAGGTAGACATCGTTATATTTCCTACTGTACCGGAAAACCCGACCGGTTTTCCAACCTGCGGCAATTCCTTCACTGTGACAACTACAGGCTTACTTCTCCTCATTGCCCTGACATCCCGGTAATTTCCAAAGAAATCATCAAAGAAACTACGTCCGCCCCCCGTTAACCGCTGCCGGACTATACATTCCAATTCAAAAGGTTCTATCGTAATCTCGCCGGTATGTTGAGGAAACAACAACACTTTACGAATCACTCCCACATTATATATTTCTCCGTTATAAGTTTCCCGTACCAATTCTATCCGTTGGGGAGTAGGCACTTCTTCCACCAGAAAACCTGT
>URJC01000289.1 GCA_900548135.1 uncultured Odoribacter sp.
TAACAAGAGGATTCAGTGTTGCATTGTTTGAGTTGGAGGACTTTGCTAAAGCCACTTCCAGCAGGAGTACCAAATTGGTGCATGGAGGGGTCCGTTACTTGGCTCAGGGAGATGTTTCGTTGGTACTGGAAGCTTTGCATGAACGCGGGATTTTGAAAAAAAATGCTCCGCATTTGGTTAAAAATCAGTCTTTTGTAATACCTAATTACAGGTATTGGGATAATTTTTTATATACTGTTGGGTTGACACTTTATGATATCTTGGCTGGAGGGCTGAGTTTTGGGCGTTCAAAATACCAATCTCCGAAAAAAACAGTTGAGCATTTGCCCACAATCCGCGTGAAGGGATTGAAAGGAGGAGTGGTATATCATGACGGACAATTTGATGATTCACGTCTGGCCGTTAATTTAGCTCAGTCTTGTGCGGAAAATGGAGGTTGTCCGGTTAACCGGATGAAGGTAACAGGAATAATCCATAATGCTGATGGGATAGTTAGTGGGGTGAATGCGAAGGATTTAATGTCCGGGAAAGAATATGAAGTGAAAGCTAAAGCAGTAATTAATGCAACAGGAATTTTTGTAGATAGTATTATGGAGATGGATGTACCTACTCATGAGCATATGGTAAAGCCTAGTCAGGGGGTTCATCTGGTTTTGGACCGTTCTTTTTTGCAAAGTGATTATGCTATTATGATTCCAAAGACGGATGATGGGCGTGTATTATTTGCTGTGCCTTGGCATGACAAGGTGGTTGTAGGGACAACAGATACCCTGCGTGAAAAAACGGAATTGGAACCTCAGGCGCTGGAGGCTGAAATTGAGTTTATTTTGAAGACAGCAGGACGTTATATGACACGAAAACCTCAGCGTAGTGATGTGCTTTCTGTTTTTGCCGGATTACGTCCGTTAGCAGCTCCTAAGAAAGAAGGGAAAAATACAAAAGAAATTTCCCGGAGTCATAAAATTTTTGTTTCGAAGAATAAATTGGTAACAATAACAGGTGGAAAATGGACTACTTACCGAAAAATGGCAGAGGACACAATAGATAAGGCTATTTATTTGAATTTGTTAGAAAAACGGGAATGTGTGACGAAGAATTTTCATGTTCATGGTTATATGCTTAATCCTGACCTGAATAATCATTTGTATATCTATGGGGCTGATATTCCGGCCATAAAGGCATTGATGGAATCTGATAAAAGAATGGCAGAGAAGCTTCATCCAAAATATGATTACACGGTAGCCGAAGTGGTTTGGGCTGTTCGGGAAGAAATGGCTTTGGATGTTGAAGATGTGTTAGCCCGGCGGGTACGGCTTTTATTCCTGGATGCCCGGGTGGCAGTTGAAATAGCCCCTAAGGTTGCTCAGATTATCGCAAGAGAACTGGGGTATGACCGGACATGGATAGATGGACAGGTGAAAGCGTTTACTGAACTTTCAAAGCATTATATATTATAAGTTGTATTAATTCTTATGCTATGAAACAATATATTATATCATTAGATCAGGGAACCAGTAGTTCCAGGGCGATTGTATTTGATCATAAAGGGGAAATCAAGGCTGTTGCCCAACAGGAATTCCGGCAAATATTCCCTCGGTCCGGTTGGGTGGAACATGACCCGCATGAAATCTGGTCCTCCCAGGCTTCTGTTATTGCCGGGGCAATTGCTTCTATTGGTATCAATGGACTGAATGTTGCTGCAATTGGTATTACCAATCAGCGGGAAACGACTATTGTGTGGGATAGGGAGAGCGGAGAACCTGTATATAATGCCATTGTATGGCAGGACCGTCGGACTTCGGCTTATTGTGATGCTTTGAAATCGGAAGGGAAGACTGACTTTATCCGTGAAAAGACCGGTTTGATCATTGATGCGTATTTTAGTGCAACCAAGATTAAATGGATTTTGGATAATGTCGAGGGTGCACGGGAAAAAGCAGAGGCCGGGAAATTAATTTTTGGGACAGTGGATTCCTGGTTGATTTGGCGGTTGACACGTGGTGACGTACACGTTACTGATGTAACGAATGCTTCAAGAACAATGCTTTTTAATATCCATAAGCTGGAATGGGATGAAGAACTACTGGCTTTGTTTGATATTCCCGGATCTATGATGCCGGAGGTGAAATCTTCCAGTGAGGTTTATGGGTATACTACAACAACTATGTTTGCTCATAAAGTACCGATTGCGGGAATTGCTGGTGACCAACAGGCTGCCCTTTTCGGACAGATGTGTACAGAACCGGGAATGGTGAAAAATACTTATGGAACTGGTTGTTTTCTGTTGATGAATAGTGGGGATAAGCCTGTTTATTCTAAAAATAATTTGTTGGCGACGATAGCCTGGAAAATAGGAGGTGAGGTGACTTATGCCCTGGAAGGAAGTATTTTTGTTGGCGGAGCCATAGTACAATGGTTACGGGATGGTTTGGGAATAGTCCGTTCATCTTCGGAAATCGAAGCCCTGGCGAGCCGGGTTCCGGATAATGGAGGGGTGTTTTTTGTTCCGGCATTGACAGGGTTGGGAGCTCCTTATTGGAACCAATATGCCCGTGGTGCTATTTCCGGCATCAGCCGGGGTACAACGGCTGCGCATATTGCCCGGGCTGCTTTGGAAGGTATTGCTTATCAGACAATGGATGTCGTGAATGCAATGCAAAGAGATGCAGAAATTGAGTTGAAAGAATTGCGTGTTGATGGAGGGGCTGCCGCCAATAATTTACTTATGCAATTTCAGGCTGATGTATTGGGTACGGATGTGATCCGTCCGAAAATCATTGAAACGACAGCTTTAGGAGCGGCTTATCTGGCTGGTTTGGCTGTCGGATATTGGAAGGATTTGGAGGAAATCAAACAGCAGTGGCAAGTGGATAAACATTTTGAACCTACTGCGGAACAGAAAATAATTCATGAATTGAAAGAAGGATGGAGAGATGCTATTGACCGGGTGATACGTTAATTCACTGTATAAACTCTGATCTTTATTTTATGACTTGCTCATTGTTTATAAAATGCCTTTTTGAATTTATCGGAACTGCCATGTTGATTTTATTGGGAGATGGAGTTGTGGCAAGTACCATTTTGCAAAAATCTAAAGGTTTTAATGGAGGTTGGGTGGTGATTACCTTTGCTTGGGGATTTGCCGTGATGTGTGGGGCATTTATTGCAGCTCCTTACTCGGGAGCTCATCTGAATCCTGCTTTGTCCGTCGGTTTAGCATTGGCAGGTGTTTTTCCTTGGGCCTATGTGCCTGTTTATATGGTGTCCCAATTATTGGGAGGTTTTTTAGGAGCTGTATTGGTCTATATTTTCTATAAAGATCATTATGATGCAACTGATGACCCTGACGTAAAGCTGGGAGCTTTTTGCACTATGCCTGCGATTATGAATAAACCCCGGAATTTGGTTTGTGAAGTGATAGGTACTTTTGTATTAGTGTTTATTATTCTTTGTTTGGCTGTTGATGGAAATACTCCTGAAGTAGGTTTGGGGTCAGTGGGATTATTTCCTGTGACTTTCCTGATAGTTGCTATTGGTATGTCGTTGGGAGGGGCTACCGGGTATGCAATCAATCCTGCCCGGGATTTACCTCCGCGTTTTGCACATTTCATTTTGCCTATTAAAAATAAAGGACAGAGTGGTTGGGGATATAGCTGGGTACCTGTTGTTGGTCCCCTTATCGGTTCTTGTCTGGCTGCCGGATGTTATATGCTGATATTTACCTGAACAGGTATATGTTATATTGGTGAGACGGAGGTCGGTTGATGTTTACTCTTTAGTAAATCATTGGCCGGATAAATCATAT
>URJC01000290.1 GCA_900548135.1 uncultured Odoribacter sp.
GGAGAGTATGTTTCCCTGAAAGAGGCTGAAAAATACCTGAAAATAAAAAATGGTATGGGAGTTGTAAAATCTTTGTTGGCTAAACATTACGTACAGGTCAAAGAAACGGTTGACGATTTTTTCCGGGAGAAAACAGAAACTATGGTTTGTTGGGCCAGAGAGTTTTCCGAAGAGGAATTGAACAAGCTGCTGGACGAGCTGAAAAGAGCTCCCGCCCAATATAAATTATTGTGTCATTGGATTGAAAGACAATATTCTGAATTAAAGCGGACAGATTTATTGCATGAAACTGGTTTTTCCGGGGCCATTCTTAAAGGGTTGTGCGATAGACAAATCCTGAAAACGGAAGAACGGGTACTACATCGTTTCGGACGGGAGGATACCGGGGAATTCAGGGCAAATCTTTTAACGGAAGAACAAAACCTTGCCTTGCAGCATATCCGGAGTAGCTTTGCAAAAAAAAATTGTGTTTTATTAAAAGGGGTTACTTCTTCAGGTAAAACAGAGGTGTATATCCACCTGATCCGGGAATATCTGGAACGCGGACAACAGGTGTTGTATATGTTGCCTGAGATTGCTTTAACGGTACAGATTGTCCGGCGTCTGCAATGTGTTTTCGGGGAAAACATCGGAATTTATCATTCTGGTATGTCTGACCAGATGAGAGCTGAGTTGTGGCGTAAGCAATGCAGTGACCAGCCTTTGGGATTAATTTTAGGAGTACGTTCTTCTGTTTTCTTACCCTATACGAAGCTAGGATTAGTTATTGTAGACGAAGAACATGATGCTTCCTATAAACAGAAAGAGCCGGCTCCCCGTTATCAGGGAAGAGATTCTGCCATTATGCTGGGAAAAATGCATGGGGCCCATGTTCTGCTCGGGTCAGCAACTCCTTCGTTTGAGTCATATTACAATGCTATCAACGGTAAATACGGGATGGCGGAATTGAATCACCGGTATGATGCCTGAGATTGTTTTGTCTGATTTAGGGGAAGCCCGACGGAAGAAAATCATGCGAGGGAGTTTTTCTCCTTTATTGTTGAATGAAATGCATCGGGTGTTGGCTGAAGGTAAGCAGATCATTTTGTTTCAGAATCGCAGGGGATATTCTTCTTATGTGCAGTGTGAGAAATGTGGTAGTATTCCTAAGTGCCGGCATTGTGATGTTAGCCTTACCTACTATAAGCAGCGGCAGGCATTGGTATGCCGTTATTGTGGAGCTATAATTCCTATGCAGGAAGTTTGTACGGATTGCGGAACCGGACATTATAGGGTAAGAACTCCCGGAACGGAGAAGTTGGAAGAAGAAGTCAGGATGCTTTTCCCGGATAGCCGTATTGCCCGTATGGATTTGGATGTGATGGGAAGTAAAGCCCGTTTCCGGAAAGTCATAGACGATTTTGAACAGGGTATCACTAATATTCTGATCGGGACTCAAATGGTGACCAAAGGACTGGATTTTGAAAATGTCAAACTGGTAGGTGTAGTGGATGCAGATAGTATGGTCAATTTTCCGGACTTCAGGGCAGAAGAACGAGCCTATTGCATGTTGATGCAAGTTAGCGGACGTTGTGGTCGCCGCGAAGAACGGGGGAAGGTTGTGGTGCAGACAGCGGATATCAGAAACAGGGTATATACCTCGCTGATACAAGGGAATTATCATGCTTTTTTTACTTCTTTGGCGGAGGAACGTGAATTGTTTCATTATCCTCCCTGGGGAAGGATGATTCAGGTTGAGATGAGGCATAAGGAGGTGATCATTTTGAGAAACGCTGCTAACCGTTTTGCCGCTGCTTTGAGGGAAAAATTGGGACGTAGAGTATGCGGACCTGCTGTCCCTGAAATTAGCCGTATCGGGGGATTTAACCGTTTGATTCTGATTTTGAAATTAGAACCGGCCATTTCTTATTCCGGTGTGAAGGAATTGCTGAAGTCTGAATTTGACCGTTTGCATGGGGAGAAGGCCTTTTTAAGCTTGAAGATTTTTTGCGATGTTGATTTTTAGCTGAACTGAGGTTTGGCGTATATTCTAAGACTACTTTTTCACTATCTTTGCTTTGATTTTGTAAATTGGTTGATATGAGCAAGGATACTTTAATGTTGGTGGCATTTGGCCTGTTTGTTTTATTGCTGGGCATGCGGATGAAGCAACGTTATGTGGAATGGAAAAGTGAAAAAGACGGAAGCGGGAATGTACCGGGAACATTTCCTGAAAGGAAAGAAGGTAACAAAAGAAGGCGTGTGCTTTTTGTTATTCAGTTATTTGTGCTTGGAGGATTGCTGGTTTATATGACCCCTATTTTGGTCCGGGATTTTATAGGCCCTGATCAGGTTGCACCGGTGAATCTCTTTTTACGTTGTTTGATTTTTATATTCACAATTTATATATTCGTTTTCGGTTGCCGGAAAGCTTTTGGGCGGAAAGGTAAAGGAAATGCCGGAATGTAGTAGTATGCAGGTATCAGGAAAGAATGATTTTCCTGATATTTTTTTGCAAAACCTTAAACGGAAGGTTAACTTTTTTTAACGGACTAAAATTTAACATTTGGATTCCTATTGACTAATTTTGGTGTAGTCAAAATTTTAACATTTCACATAAAGGAAAAAATGATAAAAAATTTTGCTTTTACCCGAACCGATTTTGACATTTATCGTAAGTATTTTTTATAAGATATAACAACTTTAAATTTTTGTATGATGGATACTGTTGATATCAAGGCATTAAATGAACGCATTCAGCAAGAAAGTTCGTTTGTGGATATGATTAATATGGAGATGAATAAAGTCATTGTCGGCCAGAAACATTTGGTAGAAGGACTTTTAATAGGTATGCTTTCAAACGGACATATTTTATTGGAAGGTGTTCCCGGTTTGGCAAAGACTCTGGCGATTAATACGCTGGCAACCACCATTGACGCCAAATTCAGTCGGATACAGTTTACCCCTGATCTCTTGCCTGCTGATGTGATTGGTACGATGATTTATTCACAAAAGAAAGAAGAATTTGTGGTGAAACATGGTCCTATTTTTGCGAATTTTATTTTGGCGGATGAGATCAACCGTGCTCCGGCTAAAGTGCAGTCGGCTTTATTGGAGGCAATGCAGGAACGCCAGGTGACTATCGGGGATATGACTTATCGCCTTCAGGAGCCTTTCCTGGTTATGGCTACTCAAAACCCGATAGAGCAGGAAGGGACCTACCCGCTTCCGGAAGCCCAGGTGGACCGTTTTATGCTGAAAGTTGTTATTGACTACCCGAAAAAAGAAGAAGAAAAGCTGATTGTGCGGCAGAATATGGAAAAGTCTTTTCCCCAGGCGAATACCATCCTGAAGCCGGCGGATATCGTCCGGGCACGTGAGGTGGTGAAAGATGTCTATATGGATGAGAAGATTGAGAAATATATTATTGATATTGTTTTTGCAACCCGATATCCTCAGGAAGCCGGTTTGGAAAAATTTACCAGTATGATTGCTTATGGCGGTTCTCCGCGTGCCAGTATTTCATTAGCCAAAGCAGCGAAAGCGTTTGCTTTCATTAAACGCAGGGGCTATGTTATTCCGGAAGATGTACGTGCCGTATGCCAGGATGTTTTGCGTCACCGTATCGGTTTGACTTATGAAGCAGAAGCAAATAATATTACCAGTGAGGATATTATCAATGAAATATTGAACCAGGTGGAGGTGCCTTAATGGAATTTCTGCTGGTTTTTATGGAGATTTACGATGGTGAATTTACGGTCTGGAACAGATCGTTTATCTTTTATCGTTCATCCTTACTTTAAATTTATATTTAAGTGATGGAA
>URJC01000291.1 GCA_900548135.1 uncultured Odoribacter sp.
GCCTATGGAGTTCGGCTTTTTATATTACGAAATGAATGCGCCCATAGAAATATCAACAACAGGGCATATGCTGATTGATGCTCATAATGAAAATCCTGTAAATGATGAAAAAATCAAAAATGTATTCTTGAATTCATTGATGAAGTATCAAACGAATAATCCCTTTAGAAAAAATGCTAACGACAATTCACCATTAGTATTATTGTTACAGGTTATTAAGTTATTAAAAGATGATCCGGATGAAAATGATGCTGGCATTTTTAGAAGTGAACTATCGCTTATAATTTGTTGGCCTAACCGTGATGCTCAAGCTCTTTATGAAAAAATCAAGGAATTAAGAAAGCAATATCATTTTACATATGGTGATGAAGTTATTTACGAAATCTGTTTAAAGTTGCTTGGTGCAACAGATAAACAAAAGAATAGATTTAAGATCAATCAAATAACGGGAGAAGCGGTTGACGAATTCATTCGAAAAATGCGTATTACCGGCGTGGTGTCATTACGTGGTAATGGTCGATTTATTGATTTTAACTCCTTTGAAATGGAAAAAATCGAATACATTTTAGATGGTTATATTGATTACAGCAACTACTCGTCAAAAAGAGAATTTTTCGATTATATGGGTTCAATCGATACAAAAATTGTATCATTAACACAGGTTGTCGATGATTCAGTAGTTTCCGATGTAAGAATTAATACATTGAATCATTGGGCCACTGAGTATTCTAAAGAAGATATTGCTAACGAACTTTCAATTCTTTCCAAAAATGGCGAAAGCAAAAACGCAATTCTAAGGATTATTGATAAACCTACAAGACTGGAATTTTTAACAAGTATTGCGTTAAAACAGCATTTTGTAGATTTGGACGTTAGACCTAATTATCATATTGACGATGAAGGATTGCCAACATTTACTGCTTCTGGTGGGGTCGCCGATATTGAATGTTATGATACCGATTGCAATTCGCTGGTTGAGGTGACTCTTATGTGTGCGAGAAATCAAGCAACAAATGAAATGCCTGCGATTACTCGTCATCTGCAAGAGGCAATAGAAAAAGAGCCCAATATTACTCAGTTCTCAATATTGGTTGCTCCGTCAATTCACGCTGATACAAAATATATGGCGGGATATTCAAAATATCAATACGGTATTAACATATTAACTCTTACAATTGCAGAATTTATTGAACAAATTTGCGTTAATAGACGAATTGTAGAAATGTTACCATTATAGAAAAAATATATACAGAATTGCGCAAAGCCGATGACGCACCTCTCGTTTCTGCCGGTTATATTGTTCACCACGGAGCTTTTGGTGTGGGACAAGTTGTTGCGCTTGAAGTAAGTTTTTCCGAATGCCCTTCAAAAATATTTGAGGTGCCGTATCTGCGATCTTTGCCGGATGAGATAAGTTTTTTGCGGAGAGAAAAATGCTGTTGCATGATCGCTTTGGAGAAGGAACTGTATTTGAGTATATTGTGGTATTCAAAAATCATACGATGCCACTTGTTTACCCAGCTTCGTTTTAAGTTGGAAATTTGTTGATAGAATAATTTTAGAAAGGGATGAATTAGCAATATGGGAATTTCGATTTCAAAAGTTAGAATTGAAAACTTTCGTTCAATCGAGAATCTCGAACTGTCATTATCAATGACAAATGTACTAATTGGTGCTAATAATTGCGGAAAATCGAATTTCCTCAAAGCTATAAATGTTGCGTTAGGACAAAATAAAATAGTTTCTTCAGAAGATATCTATGTTGGTAAAGACGAAGTTTTGGACAATACTAAATGTGCCACTATTATATCAGCAGAGACGGCATCAAAGATTACCAGCGAAATAATAGACCTCTGCTTGGTGATGGTGTTCAGGAGTTTGCTCCTGCCATTGGAACTGCGATGCTTGATGGCACGATTTGCGATATCTATTTGGTTAATGAATCTGGACAACTTGTAGGCAGACCAGTTCTGGTTATTGCCTGTGATGCTAATACTTCATTGTGCCTTGGATACTCTCTCTTATGGGAAGGTGGCACTTATTCCTTACAGACATTAATGCTCCACGACTTCCTCACACCGAAGTCTGCGAAGACCAATCCAGTCAAAAAGAAAAAGGCAGAACTGCCCGATGTTGTTGAAGAACATTGTGCAGCCGACCTCGTGAGCATTTATCAAGTATCTATGAATGCGAAAGAATTCCAGAATGATATTCTGGAAGAACTTAAAAGAAACGGAATCCCGATATTAGAGGTAACGATATGATAGCATTTTTCCCCGAAATATACCCTGATGAATTACTATATTCCCAACTGGCACGATACCACAGCAGGAGTGGTTATGCCCGACTTGCTTTTACAGTTACCGACATATATAACAATCAGACACTGGTTCATCCTGATGTGGACTTCGTAAACCGTTATACTCCTGATGCAATGCAATGGATTACCAAATATGAACCGTGGGAAACCATTGCTGAACAGCATACGATGTATCCTGCCTACATTCGCTTTTTGCCTAAACTGCGAAGAGTCGATGCAGTCAACGGTATTCTTTCCTGTGAAGGTAACTGGAAAAACCTGATGTGTATGCCTAAGTTGGGGTATACCAGATATTTGCAATACTGCCCTGAGTGTGCGAAAGAAGACCGCGAAAAATACGGAGAAACCTATTGGCACAGAGAACACCAGATACCAAAAATCAGAGTTTGCCCGAAGCATCGTTGCTTTCTGGAAAACAGCGAAATCGCAATATCAGCAAGAACTTCACCGAGTTTACACGATGCAGAAAATAATGTTCCAGAAGATGCTGAACCTAAAATGTGCGACAGTAACCGTGAAGTGGAATTTACTCAGTATGTCATTGATGTGATGCACGAACCAATTGATTTAGAGAATCCCTTATCAATCGGAAAGTTCCTGCATTCTCGTTTGAAAAGTGAGTATGCGAGCAACTCTGGACTGGTAAGGAACATAACCAAACTGTACGAAGACTACCTTTCTTTTTACGGGGAAGAGATGCCTACAATGGCATTATCATATCTCCAAAAGATATTTAACGGTTATCACTATGACCCTTACTTTGTGTTACAAGTTGCTTTCTTTCTGGGAATTTCTGTGCAGGAGATTACACATCTGCCAAGCGATATTCCCTTGTATGGTATTGATGATGTCTATCAGAAATTATCCCACAGGTATAATTTGGACTATGCCGTGGTTGAAGAGATTGGCAGTGCCGTTTTGAAATACTCCTACAATCAGACTCGTGTTTCCAGAAAGTCAGGAAAACGAGAAGCAATGTATGATGAACTGGATGCTCAGTATTTACCGCAGGTAAAAAAGGTTGTGAAACAGATACTGAGACCTGATGGCAGACCAGAACGAGTCTCTTTCGCCAAAGTGCAGAAAACCCTTGGACTGGCACAGAAGCAGTTCAACAAACTTCCGAAGTGTAAAGCATACATAGAAAAGCATATAGAGTCACAACCCGAATATTGGGCAAGAGAAATTGAGTGGGCAATCGCTGAATTGATACAAGAAGATAAACCATTGAACACTTCTCGAATAATGAAAAAGACAAATATGCGAATTCGTGACATTGAATGTTGTTGTCCATATATTCAAAACCCAGAGGTCAAATCGCTGGTCAGCAATATGTTAAGTCCGTCATAACTTTTTGTTTTCAGGTAGGTTATGCCGGCAATAGTCCCTCATAACTCGGCATTTTTGGTCAGGTTGTGTGGAGAAAAGTCCCTCATAAGTGTCTAGTTTTCAAATAG
>URJC01000292.1 GCA_900548135.1 uncultured Odoribacter sp.
GCTCTTGAGAATGAAGTCAGAGACCTGAGGTTTGAGTCTATATCTGAAGCTGCGGAATTGATGCTGATGCGGAAACAGTCGGAAGTAATAAAACGGATAAAAGAGGAAAAGTTGACACTGGAAGAAAGCAAGGAACCTCCGGTGAAATTATATAGGAGATAAAAATGGCAATTAAAGATGACATAACGTGGCGGACTATTATTGTGTATGTTGTAGTTGTCTTGTGCGGTTGTCTGATTATAGCCAAAGCTATTGTAGTGATGACTGTAGAGGGGAAAAAATGGCGTACGATGGCGGCGGCGAATGTGCCTGCCCGTCCGATAGAGAGATATATGTGCTGCGGATGGCCGGATATTGGCGACATCTGTCCCTTTTTATGAGTTGAGGTTTGATCCTATCGCTGTGGACAAAAAGATCTTCCAGCAAGAGATTGATAGTTTGGCCTATTGCCTGTCTGTTTTTTTTAAAGACGGAAGTAAGAAAGATTATAAAGAAAAATTGACCCGGGCCAGGAATGGTAAGCATCCTAACCGTTACCTTTTGATTAATAAACGCCGGGTGAATCATATGGAATTAAAGAGAATCCGTCAGTTCCCGATATTCCGATTAGGAAAGAACAGGGGTGGATTTCAGGCTGTTGTGTCGAACAAGCGGTTACAACCTCACGTAAATTTAGCTGTTCGTACAATCGGATATCTGAATGAGTCTGTGGAGGGAGGAACTGAAGGACGTGTGGGATTGGAGGCTGCTTTTGAAAATCAGTTGAAAGGAGAAAGCGGTGAAGGGGTAAAACGTATGATGTCGGGGACCTGGATGGTGATTAAGGAGAAAGACCCGGTAGACGGACATGATATTGTGACCACTATTGATGTGGATTATCAGGATATTGTACAGCATGCCTTGAAGAAACAGTTGGAAAAGAGTGAAGCGACTCATGGTACGGCTATTCTGATGGAGGTCAGGACAGGAGATATTAAGGCAATTGCCAATATGGCAAAGGGGAAAGAAGGTGTGTATGTTGAAAATCAAAATTTTGCAATCAATGGAGCAGGGGAACCCGGTTCTGTCATTAAGGCGGCGACCATTATTTCTTTATTGGAAGATGGTTATGTTACTCCGGAGGATACTATTGATTTGGGAAGAACCGGACGATACAAGTTTTATGACCGTTATCTGAGCGAGTCACATGAGGGATTAGGAAAAGTGACAGTGACACAAATGATGGAAAAATCTGCTAATGGCATTGCAAAGGTGGTGTTTGAAAATTATAAAAACCATCCGGAAAAATTTGTTAATCGTTGGTATGGCATGGGATTAGACAAGAAAACGGGAATCTGTTTGCCAGGAGAGGCTGATCCTTTTATAAAGTATCCGAAAGACAAAAGCTGGACGGGTATTACTTTACCCTGGATGAGTATCGGATATGAATTGAAATTGACACCTTTGCAGATACTTGCATTTTATAATGCAATTGCGAATGACGGTCAACGGATGCGTCCGCGATTGGTGAAGGAAATCCGGAACCGGGGAGAAGTGTTGGAGTCATTTGAACCCGAGGAAGTTGGTGGACGGATATGTAGCCGGAAGACTTTGAAGCAGGTGAGGGAGATGTTGGAAAACGTAGTGAAAAACGGTACGGCGAGGAATATATATACGACAAAATACCGGATTGCCGGTAAAACGGGAACAGCACGCTTGGCCAGTGGGGCCAGCGGTTATGGAGGCGGACGTTACCGGGCCAGCTTTGTTGGTTATTTCCCGGCTGATCAACCGCTGTATTCTTGTATTGTGGTCATAGATAATCCCTCTAATGGTTATTACGCAACTACGGTGTCTGCTCCGGTATTCCGGGAGATTGCCGATAAAGTGTATTCTATGGCATATGTACAATATGGAAAACCGGAATATGAGATGGATCATTCTTTGCCAGTATGTAAAAATGGATTGAAACGGGATTTTGAGACTATTTTTGATGAATTGGATATGGAACTGGATGGACTGAGGGATACAGAAGAAACAGATTGGGTGATTACAGCCAGTGATGAAGCAGAACATGTGGTGCTGAAATCACGCAAGATTGATTATTCAACAGTTCCGAATGCCCGGGGTATGGGATTGAGGGATGCTTTGTATGTATTGGAAAATTCAGGCTTGAGGGTGGGATTTAGTGGAACAGGCATGGTGCAGAGACAGTCTTTGCAACCCGGAAGTGAAGTTCGCAAAGGAACTTATATACAGATAGAATTGAGATGAAAAAAGAAGGAAATGAGGACGGAGAGGGGCTGTATGGACCGGGTCTGGGAGAATAAAAAAGGATAAAATAAAGTGGCAGGGGCCGCATAAGGATATGAAAGAATTAAAAGAATTATTAAGCGGAGTAAGCATTAAGGAGGTACATGGAGATCCAGGGGTCTGTATAGAAAATGTACATTTTGATTCCCGGAAAATAGGACTGGGAGATTTGTTTGTAGCACAACGTGGAGTAAGTGCTGATGGGCATATGTTTATCGAAAAGGCTTTGGCACTGGGGGCTGTTGCTGTCGTGTGTGAAGAACTACCTCAGCAGTTGAAAGAGGAGATGACTTATGTGGTTGTTGCCGATTCTTCCAGTGCATTAGGGATTATTGCTTCTAATTATTATGGGCGTCCTTCTCAACGTTTGAAATTGGTTGGAGTTACAGGGACTAATGGGAAAACTACAACAGCAACTTTGCTCTACGAATTAGTGTGTTTGGCCGGCTATAAAGCGGGGCTGTTGTCCACTGTATGTAATTATATCGGAGAAGAAAAAATTCCGTCGACTCATACAACGCCTGATGCTTTGGCTATCAATGCTTACTTGTCCCGGATGGTGGAGGCGGGATGTGAATATTGTTTTATGGAAGTGAGTTCCCATTCTATTCATCAAAAGAGAATTGCCGGGCTTGATTTTGATGGAGCCATTTTTTCGAATATTACACATGATCATTTAGACTACCACAAAACTTTTAAAGCTTATATTGAAGCCAAGAAGGCATTTTTTGATCATTTGCCTTCTCATGCATTTGCATTGACTAATGCGGATGACAAGAACGGGTTGGTGATGTTACAGAACACGCCGGCACATAAATATACTTATTCTTGCAGAACGATGGCCGATTTTAATGCAAAGGTGATTGAAAAGCGTTTGGACGGTACACTGTTGAAATTGGATGGAGAGGAAGTATGGACTAAATTTACGGGTGATTTTAATGCCTATAATATTTTGGCTGTGTACGCAACTGCTTGTTTGTTGGATTTTGAGCGGGGAGAAGTGTTGAAATACGTCAGCATGTTGGTTCCGGTGTCTGGACGTTTTGAAACTTTGATTTCTTCTACGGGAGTTATGGCGGTTGTGGATTATGCACATACTCCGGATGCAATTGAAAATGTACTTTCTACTATACGGGGATTGGTAGGTAAAAACAATATGGTGATCACTGTTGTTGGTGCAGGAGGCGACCGGGATAAGACCAAACGTCCGGAAATGGCTGAGGCTGCTTGCCGGTATAGTGACCGGGTGATCCTGACTTCAGATAATCCTCGCAGTGAAGAACCCGGGGATATTCTCAGGGATATGCAGGCAGGGGTGAAAGAAGAGGATCAGGGTAAGGTAAAAGTGCTGGCTGACCGTAAGGAGGCCATATACGAAGCAATCCGGATGGCATCCAAAGGAGATATTGTATTGGTCGCGGGCAAGGGACATGAAAATTATCAGGAGATCAAAGGGATAAAACATCACTTCGATGA
>URJC01000293.1 GCA_900548135.1 uncultured Odoribacter sp.
AACTTCCTGTCTTCATCCTCCTCGTCCACCCGTTCCAGCTTCAGACTCTTCAAATCCGTCACTTCCTCCTCATTGGCCAATACCGTATACAACCCCTGCAAGGAAATCCCCGCATTCAACTCCGGCATCTCATTCCTGTACAGCCAGGGAGCTATATAATAATTCATCTTGTTTTGCAATTTTCTCAGGGCAGCCCCGACAGATGCAACCGACAACAACCTGACCCGGCAATGAATCCGCACTTTCTCATATACCGGATTAGTCACCACCAACCTGACAAACGGAGATATTCCCATAGACAAACGTTTTTGTATTTCTTTTAAAGTCACCAACGAACAAAGAGGATATTGTCCGCCCTGCTCCCGGCTCATCACCACCAGCAGCACATTCACCGGATCATTCCCAGCCTGCTGCCCTTTCAATTTCTCAGTCATCGGGATACAGCAAACCTTCTCCAAAACAGGAAATTTTTCCAAAGCCATCCGTTCAAAATCTACCGGACTGACCGCTCTGCCCCGATGGGCAATCCGGTGCGCCACACGCAAAGACATAGACCGTTCATCTTCCGGAGGACACCCACCGAATCCCGAAACAATCTGATTCACGGACTCTATACCGGGAACCGACTCCGCACTCTGCGTAATCGTTCCACAAGGCAAGCTACTGCCATCCCCGCCGTCGGCAACCACCTCCACCGCATTCGTATAAAACCCGCGCACCAATCGGCACTCCTTATACTCCCCACCGACAGAAGCACGTATCCAGAAACGTCCTTGCTGATCCAACCACTCTGCCGCCACAGGCTCCGGCAACGCCAACTCCACCAATCCGGCATGCGTAAAAACATGCGTATTCTCCTGTAATACTTGTTCCGAAGGCAGCAACTGCCAGTCAAACCCGTCATTATAATACCAGTCAACCTTCATCTGGTTCAGCTTATCGCCAGCAAACCCGATCTCATCCTGACGCATAGCAATATCAAAATAAATCCTGACCAATCCGCTACCCAGTGCATTCCGGAAAGCAAACAACAAATGGGCATGTCTTTGCAGGGGATCAGCCAGTGCAAACGAAAATTGCCGGCCAACAGGCAGATAGGGTTTCCAGGCCAAAGCTTTCAACTGATAAAGGCTGAAATCAGCCCTCCACCCAGCCTCATCAGGCAAAAAAGTATCCTCTGCCTCATACGCCAACTCCATATCGCTCATCATCGGCACAATCGGCTCTGCCGGTAAAGGTTCCGTATCTTTGGGTTTCCGGCTATTATTGATCATCACCTGCGTAAGCAATTGCCGGTAAAGTTCACTGCCGAAACCGATCTCCGGCGCCGAAAGAGTGACACGCCAGAAACCGTTACGCGCTTTACTCAACACATAATTTTCTTCTGTCACATCCAAAACAGGCATCTCCTTCTCCATCCAAAAAGTAATAGAACCGTTCTCCTTCACCTCAGAAAATGCCTCAGAACCTTCAAACAAGAAAGAAGTGCCCAGCTGACTTACCCATCTTCTGTCCTTCAACCACTCTGTCCATACTTCAAACGAAAGATTATTAATCGGATGCTGAAGCTTATAATCAGCATAATGCTCTGCAAAGCCCCGCTCTCCTGAAGGAAGCTGCTGCCAACGATAAGACAAAGCGACACTCGTTAACGGCTTACGGGCCATCTCGTAGTTCCCGAACACAAACCAAGCCCCCTTTTTCGCCTGTACCCCAAAAGGATAAAAAGGCACCGAAGAGTCCAATTCGCCATATTCACTATAAAGCTTTATAGTAGAAATACCCTGCACTTTTACTTTAACGGTCAGACGCTTAAAAGCAATACAGGAAGCCCAGGAATATGGGAAAAGATTGGCATTCCCGTTCAAAAGCAATTGTATAGCCGGGCTATCGGTCACAATACCGTGAATATCTTCTGTACAGACCGTTAGCGGCGGCACTTCTTCCTTCAAGGCAAAATGAACAACAAGAACCGTCTGTTCCTGTTCCAAAGATGTTGTACAAGTATCAGCCGCCAACCATCCTTCACCGTTACTCACTTTAACCACAAAAGCATCTTTCAGAACATGTTCTGCTTCCGAAGGCTGATATTTCAACCTCCCTGCAAGATCATTAAGAAACACCCCAGGTCCGACAGTCAACGCCAGATGTAACTCAATATCCCGGGTCCCCTCACGCAAATCAAACATCGGCGATACAATCATCCACCCGACAGGTATATCTTTACCTTCCCCCCCTTCGTCCATAAACAAATCCGTTGCGGTTTCACCAGCCAGCAAAGGAATTTCCCGGCGACACAAAGACGTTGTTGTCAACAATACAGCATATACAGCATCCAGCAACATATCAGTAATCACGATCTGCTCTATAGTCAGATACCGCAAATCAGAACCGTCTTCCTTCACTCCACCCACAAAGGCTGTACCCATTGGTACAATAACCGAATCCACTTCAGCAGCCTTATTCAATACAATCCAGGTGTGATCCGGTAAAGCCTGCTGAGGACTACTTTTCAGGACTTTACGGATATAAAAAACAGGCAACTGCCCCAAACGCCGATTAAAATCAGAAACTCGACCGGTATAATTCCTCAGAAAAATATACAACACCGCCAAAGCAGGTTCTATTTCACCGCAATTGACAATACGTCCCATATAATACTCCGAATGCAGCCGGATATCACCCACCGCATCCAGTATCCTGAAAAAAGACAGGCTATTGATCGTCGGCTCTTCCTTCAAACAGAATGTCCCAGACCCCTTTTCCCAATCCACCGCCTGTTCCAAACGCCTTTTCAGGCCGGTAGTAATTTCTTCCAACACTCCGGTCCGCTCTTTTCCCATCTGTCTATTCAAAATCAGATTATATTCACAACGCTGCAAACGTGTCACCACACTTTTCACAAAATCCTCCAACTCCTTCAGCATGGCACGTTCCCTACCAGTTCCTTTGGCCGCAACAAACTGTTTTCTGTAAGTATCCGTATCAAACAGTACCAGATCAGTCAGAATAACCATCAGTTGATTATTCCAGAACTCCCGCCAATTCCCTGATTTTTCAAACTGAAAATTATAAAAACAGAGATTCTCAGACATCCTGACCATCCATTGCAATAACTGCTGCCAATTGTCTTCCAAAACTGGAAAACCTTCCAGAGAGACCTGTTCACTGACATACTGTTCCCGGCTTAAACCCGCTAATAAATCAGATTGTTTCCTCATAACCACAAAATTTTTAGTCCCCGGCTTATTTCCAAGCTCCTTAACCGCACACGACCTTCCAGCCATTATTTATTTTCCAGATCCGTCCCTTCACGTAAATAAAACGGATAAACCATATTACTACGCCGATTTGTCCTCAATACATAATAATCCAGCACAATAAACATAATCCCTTCTGCTTCCCTGCTCATATCAAATGAAACACGTTCCAGACTGATCCGTGGTTCAAACAGCAAAACCGACTTCTCAATAACATTCCGCATTATCGTCTGCGTGGTCAGTGTCATCAGTTCGTAGGCGAACTGCCGTATCCCGCATCCAAAATCAAATCGGTGGACCCGTTCACCGGGAGCCGTACTCAGCAAAATAGCCAGACTTTGCTTTATATCCTCCTCTTCCGCCACCATCCGCACCTTTCCCCTCTCCTGGTCAAACTCCGGCGGAAAACTCCACCCCTTTCCCAAAAACGACTTATCTTCCATAACTTCCAAAATCATTCATTACTTCATCCGGTCCTCCTACCCTCCTATCATCACCGTCGG
>URJC01000294.1 GCA_900548135.1 uncultured Odoribacter sp.
AATACCTTGACCCAGCGTATACAGGGACCTTGCAGCGAGGGATCGGTGGTGATGGAAACCGCTGGACTGAAGGACGGGTGTATAGCTGGATTTGGTATTTTTCAGAAACCGTATGCTTATGTCGGTATCCGGCAGACCGACGGGAAGAAAGAACTCATTATGTGTAATAATGGGGAAGTGATTGGAACGCCAAGGGCATTTTCAGGCGAACGCATTTGGATCAGAGCCAGGGTGACAGATAAAGATTTTACTGCCCGGTTTTATTATAGTTTGGATGGAGAAACCTATTTTCCTATAGGCAATGTCTTGAAAATGGGATTAGGATTTCCATGGACTGCCAATCGGTTTGCTTTATTCAATTTCAGTACAACAGCGGAGGGTGTTGACGGTTATGCTGATTTTGATTGGTTTAAATTTACCGGAAAATGAAACAGGGAGACGGGAGAAATGTTGCATTCCCCTGTTTCCCTTGCTAAATGAATAAGTTATGAGAAGGAGATACTCTTTTTGTTTGCAGATAGGGCTGTTTTTGATGTTATTCATGGATCTGGCAGTCATGTCGAAAGCTCAACCGGGGATAACTGAGCCCTATTCAGGGATAAAACCCTCAAAGTTTCAGCGGGGACAAATCAAGCGTCAATATGGAATGTTCATCCATTTTGGAATCAACACTTTCCATAATACGGAATGGTCCGACGGAACTTTACCGGCGAGTTCGTATGTTCCTCCTGTCATAGATGCCCGGCAATGGGTGGAGACAGCGAAAAAAGCAGGTATGAAATATGTGATTCTGGTGGCTAAGCATCATGATGGTTTTTGTCTTTGGGATAGCCGGTATACATCGTATGATGTGGCAGCTTCCGGGAATACGACCAATGTCATTGAGGCTGTAGCTCGGGAATGCAGGAGGCAAGGGATTCGATTGGGGTTATATTATTCGCTTTGGGACAGAAAAGAGAATGCTGATGTAAATAATCAGGAGGCAGATGCTGCTTATAATGAGTATATGTTGGGGCAGTTGAATGAGTTAATGGATATTACTTCAAAGTATACACGTGTCGTTGAATTCTGGTTTGATGGCAGTTGGACGAAGCCGGCTTGTCGTTGGCCCATAGTTGAGATTTACAAGACCATCAAGCAACGGGAACCTCAGTGTCAGATCGGGATAAACTGGAGTATTGGCCAGGATCCTGATCCCCTTGATCCGCAGTCGCCCCGGAAATCCGTAAATATCAAACCTGCTGATCAGAAGGAGGGTGATCCGATCCGTTATTTCCCCAGCGATTTCCGTTTGGGCGATCCGGAGTTGCCGGTTGTTCCTGATCCCAAAATTTTTACGCACAAGGGAAAGAAATATTACATGCCTTTTGAAGCGACGGTGTGTATGAGCCGCCGTTGGTTTTATCATACGAATGATACCACCTATAAGAGTATGGATGAATTGGTGAAACTTTACAAACGGGCAACGGCCCAGGATAATATCCTGATTCTGAATGTGCCGCCGACCCGGGACGGAAGAATGCGGACAAAGGATGTTGAAATACTGGTAGAGTTGCGGAAGAGGGTAGGAAAGTAAAAAAAAGAGGAGTGAACATTTGAATGTGAAAAAAATGAAACGGAAATTGTCGATACTTTTGAGTTGCTGTTGCTGGGTTGCTGCAGTTGTTGCTCAGCCAATACAGGGTGGAAAGTTTTCTTTTTATTCTCCTTCCAAAGAAATTGTGATGCAGGTAGAGCATGCGGAAGGGATAATGAACTATGAGATTATATGTCGGGGACAGCAGATTTTATTGCCTTCCCGGCTTGTCTGGGGGGTAGATGGAAAGCGGTTGGGGGAACAGGTGAAGGAGGTCCGGGCAGGGAAAGGAAAGATGGTACGTACTTCTTTTCCGGTGATGGGAAATTGTGCTGTAGCGGAAAATAAATACCGGAATTATATTTTAGATATTGGCGAAAACGATGGAAAAACGTACAAGATGGAATTCCGGCTTTACGATCAGGGAGTTGCTTTTCGTTATCTGATCCATGAAGACCATACTGTACGGATAGACGATTATACTACTTTCAGGTTTCCGGCAGACGGTTGCTGTTGGTTGCAATCCAATGCCCGTTTTTATGAAGCTCCTTACCGGCGTTATGAATCCGGGCATTTCCCGGAAAAAGTAACGGCTGGTCCTCCGGTTACAGTGAAATACCCGGGAGGGGTATATGCCTGTGTCACCGAAGGTGGGTTGGCTGATTTTGGAGGGATGGGTTTAAAGGTCATTGCTCCCGATTGTTTTCAGGCTGCTCCGGAGGGAGAAACCCGGTTGGCGGGGGATATTGCGACGCCTTGGAGGGTGATTATGATAGGTAATCTTAATAGCTTGGTAAACAATCAGATTGTGTCGGATGTATCGGCTCCGTTGTCTCCTGTGTTCCGTAGTTATACGGAATGGATCAAACCCGGTAATTGTGTGTGGAGTTGGTTGGCCGGGTATGGAGTAACTTTGGAAAATATGAAGCGTTTTACTGATTGGGCGGCAGAATTGGAGATTCCTTACAATCTGGTGGATGAAGGATGGAGCCATTGGCAGAATAAAGAGAAGGGACAGGACGCTTGGCAGATGGTGGCTGAACTGGTGGAATATGCTAAGAAAAAAGGTGTGAAGATCCTGTTGTGGAAGGCTTATCCGGATCGGAAAGGTATTGAGGGAATACAGACGCCTGAACGCAGGAGGGCCTTTTTCCGGAAATGTCAGGAATTAGGTGTTGCCGGACTCAAAATTGATTTCTTTGACCAGGAAAGTCAGACGGTAACCCGTTATTATGAGGAGACTTTACGGGATGCTGCCGAATTCGGTCTGGTGATCAATTTTCATGGCTCGAACAAACCGACCGGATTGACCCGTACTTATCCGAATGAACTCAGCCGGGAGGCTATCCTGGGGTTGGAATATGGTTGTTCGGATGCCAGACAGGATGTAGTGACTCCTTTCACTCGTTTTCTGGCCGGACATGCTGATTATACACCGATGGCTTTTGAAGAAGGGAGAATGGGAAATACGACCGAGGCTCACCAGATTGCGATGACTGCGGTGTTTCTGTCACCTTTGCGCTGTTATGGCGGACGTCCGGAGGATTATGTGACTCATCCGGCCCGGGAAGTGTTCCTCTCTGTCCCGACGGTATGGGATGAAACTATTGTATTGCCGCCTAGTGAGATTGGAGAGTGTGTTGTTATGGCTCATCGTTCCGGTAAGGATTGGTTTGTGGCAGCTTTAACTGATCAGGAAAAAACAGAGATCTTTGTTCCTTTAACATTTTTGGGGAAGGGTAGTTATGAGGCTGATGTTGTGGCTGATGGCGAAGGAAAAAAATGTACTGTTTCACGCCATTCCTGTTCCCGTAAGGATAAGTTGACCATCCGTATGAAAGCAGGAGGTGGATTTTTGGCCCGTTTGCGTCAGGTTGAATGAAGAATTGGATAGGAGATAATCCGAATCTTTTATGGGAAAATTTCAGTGAATTGTTCTGTGGTTTCACCGGGATTAAAATTTTGGCAACCGCTTAGACTTTATAGGTATGATTGGATGGGGAATCGGGAAACGAATGGAAAATTGAAAAAAAAATAGCACAAATGCCCCGTCCCCGTGTGCTAAAACAATAAGAGAGTGTGGGCCAGGAATGGAATGTATAATCATGGAAAAAGAATAAAAACGAATAAACGGTTGAGATGAAAACATATTATTTGAATCTTATATTCCGGAC
>URJC01000295.1 GCA_900548135.1 uncultured Odoribacter sp.
AAGTGAGATACAGCAGAAAGATCCATAACTTCCTGTACAGAACCTGAAGCTAACATAGCGAAACCAGTCTGACGGGCAGCATATACGTCAGCATGGTCACCGAAGATATTCAAAGCATGAGCAGCCAGTGCACGTGCACTTACATGGAAAACACAAGGCAATAATTCACCGGCAATCTTATACATATTCGGAATCATCAGCAATAATCCCTGTGATGCGGTATAAGTCGTTGTCAGCGCACCGGCTTGCAGTGAACCATGAACAGCACCAGCAGCACCTGCTTCTGATTGCATTTCAATCACGCGTACTGTCTCGCCAAACATATTTTTTCTCCCTTTAGCAGCCCATTCATCAACATTCTCAGCCATGGGTGAGGACGGAGTGATCGGGTAGATACACGACACCTCACTGAACATATACGCGATATGTGCAGCAGCAGCATTGCCATCACAAGTGATAAATTTTTTCTCTTTTGCCATCGTTATTAAATTTAAATTTGAGTTGGAAGCTGAAGTGTTTTTATTCCCCTTCTTCTTCCAATTTTTATTATCTATTTATTTCGTTTCCTTCAATTCTCCATACGCTGCAATCAGTTGTCAGCCTCAATAGGTAAATCCTGCCAACCATAACGGAATCACATGCCCCTTTCCCCGTTCAATCATATCCTCCATAACAATCACCGAAGAGTCCAAACGGTTCCCCTTACCTTCCTGACAAACAGATACCCGGTATTTTTCATCCACAAAAAAATCAGCATGCCCGGTAAAATGAATATGACTGGTCGGACACAGCTGGCTCAGGAAAAATGATTTCCGCAATACAGCCGGATCAACCTCATCCAAGCATACGGCATTCAATAAATTCGGATTGTGTATATATAATTTTTTAGGTTTTTTTCCACAATCATCATCATTCTCCGTATCATACAATAAAGTAAGCAAACGGGCATTTTTCATATAATTGAGGTAATTCAGTACAGTAGCCCGTGACACTCCGATTGCAGCACTCAACTTACTGATATTCACATTACAATTATTATCAATTGCTGCGATATAAAGCAGTTGCTTCAGCTTTATCAGATATTTCAATTCAATCTGACTGACATAAGGAATATCAAATTCCAGCGTCAGATTCACATTTTTCAATAAATAATCTATATGGGATTTCTGCTCCATGTAAATCGGATAATAACCATATTCCAGATAATTACCGAAATGTGCCAACGGTCTTACTTTACCCAATATTTCCTCTACAATATCCTCATGTCTTTCTATAATCTCCTGAAAAGAATAAACCGGAAATTTTTCCCCGGTTTCTAATTCCAGAAATTCCCGGAAAGACAATCCGTTCAAATTATACATATCAACTACCCCATTTAAATAAGGATTAGAATTAATACGTACAATAGAAGTTGAAGTAAAAATAATTTGCAGATCAGAAAAAGTATCATAACATTTCCGCAATTCCTTATCCCATTCCGGATATTTATGTACCTGATCCAACAACAGTACTTTTCCTCCCAGTTTATAAAAATACTCCACAAAATGAAACAACCCATCGCTGGCAATAAACAGGTTATTGATATTCACATATAAACAAGAGGCCTGATGCGGATGGTATTCTTTACAATAGTCTAATAAAAAATTAGTCTTACCCACTCCACGACTACCCTTCACAGCAATCAGACGGCTATTTCGGTTGATCTGGTCCATCAATCCTCTCCGAATAGCAGAAGTCCGTTCTTTCAGAAGCGTGTTATGCGTATTTATTAAACTATCCATCTTTGAATTTTTGCCATACAAAGATACAAGGAAATCACATAAATTGCAATCTCAAGATTGCAATTTATACACAATTCTGCTATTTATACTTATTATAAATTATCAAACGACGTTTTCTATTCCAGTAAAAAACCTGTAGTTTCAAGATTCTTATTTATCTTGAAGACTACAGGTTTCCATATTTATTTAAGTTAATTACTTGCTATCCCTGATTTCTTTCGCTCTTTTTTCCATAGCAGCAGCTCGTTTCGGATACTTTTCAGCCACATTATTTTTCTGTCCAATGTCTTTTTTCACATTAAACAGCTGCGTGATTTTCATCCGGCCAGATTCCATAGGGGCCACCCAATATCCTTCATGCACCATTGGTGGAATACAAATCCAGTCTCCTTGTCTCAGCAACACATTATCTCCGCATGCATCCAACAATAATTCTGAACGTCCTTTTTTCGATTTTCCCAGAAGGGCATCAATGACATTCTCACCATCCCGGGTTTTATTCTCTTTTCCGAGCATAGCAGCAAACGAAGCATACAAATCCATCTGACAAATCAAAGCATCTGATTTTCCTGGTTTAACCTGTCCCGGCCAACGTAACAGAAAGGCGACGTGCGTACCTCCGTCATAAGAACTATACTTTCCGCTCCGGAAAGGTCCCGCTGGTTTATGGTCACCCAATAATTCGATTGCCTGATCCTGATAACCATCATCCAGAACAGGACCATTATCACTGGAAAATATAACAATTGTATTTTCGCTTAATCCCAGTGAATCCAATGTCTTCATAAACTGTCCCACACACCAGTCAGCTTCCAGCACCACATCTCCACGAGGTCCTAACGGAGATTTACCGGCAAAACGGGCATTCGGTACACGCGGCACATGAGGTTCATGTAAAGCATAATAAAGAAAGAAGGGTCTGTCCTGATTCTCTTTGACAAAATCAGTTGCTTTCCCTAAAAAGGTATCTGCCATATCTTCATCTACCCACAAAGCCGATTTACCACCTTTCATAAAACCAATCCGTGAAATCCCATTTGTAATCGCCTGATTGTGTCCATGGCTAGGTTTTATTTTCAATAATTCGGGATGGTCCTTTCCGGTAGGTTCCCCCGGGAAATTTTTTCTATAACTCACTTCAATCGGATCATTCGGGTCCAAATTAGCAACACGCCCATTCTCAACAAAGACAGTCGGTACCCGGTCATTGGTTGCTGCTGTAATAAATGAATAATCAAATCCCACTTCTCTAGCCCCGGGAACAATCTCTTTATTCCAATCTACATTTCCTTTTCCCAAGCCTAAATGCCATTTTCCTACAGCCCCTGTTACATAACCAGCCTCTTTCAGCATTTTAGGTAAAGTTGGCAAATCTTCTTTTATAATTAAAGGGGCGTTCCCCTGCAACACCTGCGCTCCCTCACGCCAGGGATAACGACCGGTCAGTAAAGAATAACGGCTGGGAGTACTGGTCGCAGAACTGGCATAGCCATTACAAAAACGCAGACCTTCATCAGCAATCCGGTCTATATTAGGAATATTGTTATCCCCGAATCCCAGGTCATCAGCCAGAATAATAACAATATTCGGTTTTTTAACAGGCTCTTTCGCCTGTATGCCCTGTGCTATCATAGCACAACCAGCAACAGGTAATAAATTAATTATTTTCATTGTTTCTTTACTTTTTCATATTCTTCTTTCAGTAACGGCCAATTCGGATCATAAACATGTTCCGCATTCAGAATGGTAAGCAATTCCTGAACTTTATCCGGATATTGAGCAGCCAAATCATGTACTTCAGCAGGATCAGCGGCCAGGTTATACAACTCTGTCTTTATTTTGTCATTCCCTTGTGAAACCCGCAAACGTACTAATTTCCAATCCCCCTGACGCAAAGCCTGACGTCCACCGCCTTCGTGGAATTCAAAATAAAAATGGTCATGTTCTTTTTGTTTTCCTTTACCA
>URJC01000296.1 GCA_900548135.1 uncultured Odoribacter sp.
GCAAACTGCAAATGCTGGTAAAACGAGGAGAGCATACAGAGCTTCGTCAAAATTTACAAAAATGTATGTTTTGCGGAAAATGCCTGTTGGTATGCCCCAGAGGAGTCGACACGCGCCGTATGATCCTATCCATGCTCAAATTTCTGAATACCCCAGGTTCAACTGTTAGCCTATAGTTTCTATGTATTACGATCCGTTTGTACTTCCGTTCACGATTGGTTTAAATATATTGCTGATCTATCTGGTGATCAAATACTTCCGTTGGATTCGGACATTCTCGCCCGATGACAGGCGTACCATCCGCAGGAATTTCTTTTCTTTCAAAACTTTAAAAGCATCGAAAGAAGTATTTCTGGAAAGTTTGGTCCATCATAAAATATACCGTACCAGTCCTTTTCTGGGCTATATGCATATGTGTTTCGGCTTAGGCTGGTTCCTACTGATTGTCGTTGGTAAGATTGAATCCCTGGTTTACCATACCAGCCTTTTCAATCCTCCCTATTTTGCCATATTTTTCCGTTACTTTCACCCGGCACAGGAGACTTTCCCCCACAGTAATACCTTCGCTTTCCTGATGGACCTGATTTTACTAATGATTTTATCCGGTTTAACGCTGGCATTTCTGAAACGGTTGTATTCCAAAGCCTTGGGACTAAAAAAAACAACCCGACACCGGCCTTTCGATTTAATTATCCTCACGGTGTTGTGGCTCATTTTCCCCATGCGGTTTCTGGCAGAGAGTTTTACCAGTGGTGTCCGCGGAGGAGGCAGCTTTCTCACTCATACAGCAGGTAATTTTTTCGAGTCTTTTTTACCTATTGAGCAACTTTCTTATCCGGCTTGGTGGGCCTATTCTTCGGCCTTGGGACTTTTCTTCCTGCTTCTTCCCTTTTCCCGGTATATGCATATCCCGACAGAAATCGTTTATATTTTCCTGAAAAACTGGGGAATCAAACAAGGGAAACAATTTACAGGAATCAGTCAGTTCCAGCTCTATTCCTGTTCACGTTGCGGCATCTGCATTGATCAATGCCAATTAGGAAATTCTCTGGGAATGACAGATACCCAACCGGTCTATTTCCTGAAAAAAATACGTCATGGCAAAGACTATGCCATTCAAACTGAAAATTGCCTGATGTGCGGACGCTGTGAAGCTGCCTGCCCGGTGGACCTCCGCCTGAATGCCTTACGCCTAAGCCAACGGCCCGACTATACCCGAATCACTAAAAACACATATGACTATGTGCCTGCCACTCCTGCCCATCAGGCTAAAATTGCTTATTTCGCAGGGTGTATGGGGCATTTAACCCCTCAAGTGATTCACTCCATACGTTTTATCTTTGGAAAAGCAGGCATTGATTACACCTTCATCGATGAAGGAGGAGGTATATGCTGCGGCCGCCCCATGATGTTATCCGGCAATCACAACGCCGCTACCGCAATCATAGAGAAAAACAAAACTTACATTAAAAACTCCGGAGCTACTCTTCTGGTCACTTCCTGTCCCATCTGTTACAAGACTTTCAAGGAAGATTACCAACTGGATATACAGGTGATGCACCACACGGAATATATCAACCTGCTCATTCAGGAAAAAGTGCTTCAGCCCCGCCAAAGCGAACTGAAAACCGTATTCCATAATCCATGTGAACTGGGAAGAGGATGCGGTGTATATGCTGCTCCCGAAGAAATCCTGAAAACAGTAAGCCGGAAATTAACAACTGCCTACGATGGGAAAAAATCACTTTGCTGCGGAGGTTCTCTGGCTAATAGCTACCTCACCAATATACAACGCACCCAGCTCAGTCAGGATACCCTAAATGCATACCTGACTTACAAACCGGACATACTCGTCACAGCCTGTCCCTTATGTAAAAAAACACTCAGCAAATCCGACAGCCAGGTTCCGGTAAAAGATATTGCTGAAGTTGTTGCCCAAGCCATAGGATAAAGTTATATATTTATTATTTTTGTAAGTATAAATTTTGATTTTATGCTTTGGACTGCACCACAAAAAGACAAGATTGACGCATTCATCGGACAACTCAAAACAATCCATTGGTTTGAATGTGTGGGAGAACCTTCTGAAATCTATTGGGTTGTCGACACCATTTGGGAAGCCTGTGACACCCACGGTCAGCAAACCCAGAAAGTATGGGGGCTGAATACCGAAGCGATCGAAAAAAAAGCACTAAAGCACTTTACAGACGAACAAATCGATGATATATTCGAAGAAATTAGTCTGGCTATCGGCAATGAAGTTTATGATGCCCTTTGTGAGCTGGAGGATCGCATAGGACAAGAAACAGGGGAAGATCAATCAGGCATAGAAGATGAAATACTTGACTTTATCAAAAGGGATACCGCTTGGGCTTGTATAGAATTACTTTTAGAAGAAAAAGGTTTTTTTACCCGCATTCTTGAAATTAACCGCTCCGGACATTGGGCCTGTTCCTGGGTAGGAAAATACCCGCAAGGTAATTTTATCATTATGTAATATTTTTATCTTCCTACTCCTTACGTATCAAAAGGTAATAAGGCATAACTCCGGTAACTGAAAAATTTTCCGTATCTATCTGCATATCCTGTAAGACAAGCCGCTTATTTCCCAAGTCATAAGTTTGGAATAACGCACTACATGCTTCCAGTTTTTCTCCGGGGAAAACCCCAGTGGTATCCATACCGTTTTCCATTAACCTTTTCCGGAACAATGAATTTATATCCACCCGGAGAATCGTATCCGTCTGATTGTAAACATACAAATAACCGTCCTCATATTTATTTCTTATCCGGTTTTTATTATAACCGTAATGAATCAGTATATACAAACTATCAAAATGACTGACATCCGCCCTCTGGTCCTCCTGGAAAGTGAATGAAAACTCATGAAACTTTGTCTTATACCCTTTTATTCCTTCCATGACATCTTCCGGGATTTGGGAATACAGTTCATCCCGGGTAAATCCAAACTGTTTCCGCATATAAGCAGTATCCTGCTCAGCTTGTACATACCAGGAAGCATGATACAAAGTCCTGTAATATCCTGATGTGACAGAATCTGTTGCCACCACCCACTTTTTCTGCTGTTGATCATAGAGCAATTCTAGAGCCTTTTTTACCCTATTCTCCTGTGAATACAATCCCAACATCCTCGCACTGATTCCCGGTATATACGTAAATACGACAAGCAACACTACAGAAACCAAAGAAACCCACCTGTACTTACCCCAACGGGTATTAAAAAACAAAACCATTGTCACCGTTACAATGAAAGTTGTCAGCATCAGATAAACCCTCCATTCTGTCCACCCATATTCCCCAACACGGTATAGTGTACTGATCCACAACATCACCAAAGAGGGAAGTATCCAAAAACTGAAATAATTATAATACCAATCATAATAACGACGTTTCAAAACAGGTTGTACCGCCTTGCTGATCAGCAGCAATGCCACAAAAGACAGTACCATATAAGCGATCCCTCCTTTAGGAAGCGACCAAATAATTGCTATTTTTACAAAATATACATATAATATCAGGTTATAGATCAACAAGGCAGGAGAGAGAATAAAGTTGACCAACACCCCCAAAAAAGAATTAGACGTAAACCCTTCATTATGGCGGGAATTAAACATCAGAAAAAGAAGAGGCACAACCAGAAAAAATGCAGTTTGACTGGAATAAACCGTATAATGCCACTCTATGGCACGGATATCAAAAATATAAATCACCGACCAATA
>URJC01000297.1 GCA_900548135.1 uncultured Odoribacter sp.
GGGATGGTCGTATATGCGGATTCCCTGCGGAGCAGGATATTGAACTATGACAAACCAGTGTGGGTGTTTATTGATAATAATGCAGCTTCTGCGGGAGCATTGATTGCTATAGCCTGTAATAAAATATATATGCGCGAAGGTGCGAATATCGGGGCTGCAACGGTTGTGAATCAGTCCGGACAGGCGATGCCTGATAAATATCAATCGTACATGCGCTCTATGATCCGTGCCACTGCACAGGCACATGGTAAGGATACCCTCATTCAAGGGCGAGATACGGTTATACGCTGGAAACGTGATCCACATATTGCAGAAGCTATGGTGGACGAAAATATCCGTATTGAAGGTGTTAGCGATAGTGGTAAAATTGTAACCTTCACTCCTCATGAAGCAATAAAATACGGTTTTTGTGATGGTATTGCAGAGAATATGGAAGAGGTATTAAAACAGGAAAAAATAGAGAATTATGTGTTGGAATTTTATTCTCCTACTGTGACTGACCGGATTATCGGATTTTTAATCAATCCAATAATGCAGGGGTTATTCATCATGGTTATTGTGGGAGGGATATATTTTGAATTACAGACACCGGGTGTTGGATTTCCTTTGCTGGCTGCTTTGACGGCTTGTTTGCTTTATTTTGCTCCTTTGTATCTGGAAGGGTTTGCCAGTAATTGGGAGATTATTACTTTTATTGCAGGAGTTATTTTGTTATTATTGGAAATATTTGTTATTCCTGGTTTCGGAATTGCCGGAATATCAGGAATTATTCTGATCGTAGGAGCTTTGGTTTTTGCAGCTGTTGATCATGTATCATTTGAATTTTTAAGTGATTTTGTCTTTTTTATTGTCCGTTCTCTGTTGCTGGTTGTTTGTTGTTTCTTGTTGGCATTGGGAGGTAGTATGTGGATCGGGGCCAAAGTACTGACTTCCCGTCGATGGGCATTTGCTTTACATGCTGAGCACAAAATTGCAGATGGATATGTCGGTGTGGATATGAGTATTCAAAATGTGGTTGGAAAATCCGGACTAACTGTAACTGATTTGCGTCCTGCCGGAAAAGTGAGTGTAGGGGAGGAAGTTTACGATGCTGTTTCTTTGTTGGGAGAATACATATCCAAAGGTACAGAGGTAAATATAAAGAAATATCAGGCAGGACAAGTGTATGTCGTAAAAAATGAAAGGTGCCCGGAATAAATTCCGGACACCTTTCATTTTTTTATTTTGGGATATTTGGGCGTAATCTTTGTTTAAAATTGTAATAGCATTGCCCCACAGGAATAGCCTCCTCCGAAAACGGTAAGTCCTACCAGATCACCTGGTTTTACTTTCTCCAAATTTTCCGACAAAGAGATTGCACAGCTGGGGCTTCCGGTATTTCCCCGTTGTTCTATATTCATTAGGAAACGTTCTTCTGGTATATCAGTCTGTTTGGCAATAGTTTTAATGATGCGTTGATTTGCCTGATGGGAAGAAATCCAGTTCAGGTCCTGTACCGTTTTTCCATAAGTTTTGGTCACCTGTTCAAGTGCTTCTACCATGTAATGGCAGGCATTGATGAAGACGTCCCTGCCTTCAGGCATTCCTATTCCACCATTTCGTGGTCGTAGGAATACTGCCTCAGCAGCTTTACCGATGTGGCCAAGACCGCGGGTATAAATATCAATGATTTTAGGATCATGAGAGGTGTAATTTTGCGTAGAAATGAATACGGCAACAGCACCGTCTCCCCAAAGATGTCCGGATTGAGGGTCAGTTTCATTGGCATAGGCAGAATTGTGTTCACTACCGATTACCAGCGCCTTGGTGGCTTTACCCATGGCAAAATAACCTTGAACAATTTCCATTGCATTGATAAAGGAGGAACAAGCTGAAGAAACGCTTAAACATTGGGCATGTTCCATGTTATATCTCCGTTGGATCATGTGGGCAGGAGTTGCTACTGTATCATAAGGTGAATAAGTTGCGGCAACGATTAAATCAATTTCTTCCATAGGGTAGGGAAGATTTTGGGCAGCGATATCTACCACTTTGATTGCCATCGTATTTGTATTTTCTTCTTCCCCGGCTTTACTCCGGTTTTTTATACCTGTACGGGAATAAATCCATTCGTCATCCAGACCATTTATTTCTTTGAAGTAAGCGTTAGGTACCGTGTTTTCAGGTAAATAGTGAGTGATTTTGTTGATGTATAATTCCATACTTTAGCATTATTTAGTTAGCTGACTAAGGCAATTCTTTCGTGCACCTAACAAGAATCATGCCAGTAGAATCAGCTTTTATTTAATATTCCATGAAAGAGCAAATCGACATATTCCCTTAATGACTGATAGTTTCTTTTCCGGTGGCCTATAATAATAAAAGGTTGTTCCAGACTTTTAAACATAATCAGTAATGTTTTGGCGAAAGAGGCAGGGTTATTGATATTAAATAGTCCTTGTTCCTTTCCGTTTTGCAGAATTCGCGTAAGTAACTGCCGCTCTTTGATATCAATTCCTTTCCTGAGTTGCTCCACTCGCAGGTTATTAAAAATAAAATCGTATCTGATATATTTATTTTGTCTGACTAGGTTGTCGATAACATTGAACCGGGCTAAAATATATAATTTCAATTTCCGGTCGGGAGGAAGAGCTGAGTCTGCTGCTTTTTGCAATTTCTCATTGATACTCCTCACATGATCCTCGACAACATATTGGTATATTTCTTCTTTGCTTTTAAAATGCATATAAAGTGTACGACGACTCATATTGGCAGCATTTGCAATATCGTTCATCGTGGCCTTATAGACACTCATTTCTGCAAAGAGTGATTTAGCTACATGAATGATTTTATTTTTAGTCCTGCTTAATTTTGTTCTCATAAGCTGTTGTGAAAACTTAATTTGCACAAACAGCGAATTTTTGTGCAAATCTAATTATTTTTTCTGTATATTCACTGCAAAGATAGTTTTTTAACGGAATATGAAGTGATTTTCGGAATTGTTAATTTTTTATGAAAAGTTTACATTGTTGATTATCAATGATTAATAGAATCAATGTTATTACTCCAATTGATAGGTAAGGCCCCAAATTCGTGGACTGAAGTTCAGAGGTGCGGAAAATATTTTTTATATAATTTTAAGTTCGGATTCATAAAAAATATATTTGGAAAAAAGTATTTTATTTTCCGGAAGCCTTGATTCATAAACCTTAAAGTGCGTGAAAACGATGTGTTTTTAAGTTTTTTTTATAAAATCCGGGAATTGATTCGTGTTTTGAAAAATAAATCATATCTTTGTTCTAAATTATCGCTTAGGGGATTAATTGATAGGTATTATCATTAAAAAAACGAACATTTAATTTGGGGGTAATAAGAATAGAATAATTAAAGTAGATGAAAATATAAAAAGATGATTGTTAAATAATTAAGAAAAGATGTAAATGAAAGAATAAGAGTGAAAAAATGGGAATAAAAACGTTCGTTTTTTGGAATCGATTTGTATTTATTATGAATCATTTACAGCTATTTTATCTTCTTGTTTCCTTTTTTTTATATATAAAAAACTACTTGATTATTAATTATTTGTTGTGTTTGTTTCGTGTCGTTTATTCACAGTCTCCGAAGTATGGCATCCGAAGTTCCTTCAGTGCCTGGGACGTAAAAGAGTCTCCCGGTGGCGTCGCCGTGGGTTGCTACACATATAGGGTAACAGACCGAATGTGAACTGGATTTTCGTGTCCGGTGGGGAAACCCCCGAAGG
>URJC01000298.1 GCA_900548135.1 uncultured Odoribacter sp.
CAGGTCTGCATCGCTCTGATAGGTTGTCAGCGGCATACGTCCGGCCGGGTTATATTCACCGAAAAGTACGTCAACAATAGCATCTCCTCCTGCCTGTCCGCCATACCATGCCTGCAATATGGCATCGGCCTGCTCGCTTTCCCATTCGAAGCTCATCACAGAACCTGACATGTTTACAACGATTAGAGGCTTCCCTGTTTTTTTCAGTTCTTTCAGTAATTCAGTTTGTACTGCGGGAAGTTGTATGGTGGTGCGGTCACCGCCGTAAAATCCGGCCTGTCCTCCGTTTCCAGCGTCACCTTCTTCTCCTTCGAGCTCGGCATTGATACCTCCGACGTAAATAATGACATCTGATTTTTTAGCTTCTTTTGCAATTTCCGGGAATGAAAGGCTGTCTTTCAGTTTGTCCACAAAACCTACTCCTTGCCGGTAATTAATCTGTATCCGGTTGCCGAAACGTTTTTGTAAACTCTTGTAAGGTGTAATAATTTCGGTCGGTCTGCCAAAATAATTTGCCAGCAAGGTTTGTTCATTATTGGCATTCGGGCCAATCAGGGCAATGCGTTTGATTTTGGAAGCTTTTAAGGGTAATATTTGTTTTTTGTTTTTTAACAATACCATGGATTCTTGTGCCATCCGGTAAGCGTGTTGTTTATGGGTTTCACATTCAATAACTTCTCTGCCGATAGAAGCATAGGGAACACGGTCGGCGGGATCGAACATTCC
Source organism: uncultured Odoribacter sp. (assembly GCA_900548135.1). Classification (GTDB taxonomy): domain Bacteria; phylum Bacteroidota; class Bacteroidia; order Bacteroidales; family Marinifilaceae; genus Odoribacter. The sequence goes on from URJC01000298.1 coordinate 727, forward strand.
GATCTTGAATAAGATGGTAAAAAGGCGGGTGAGTGAAACATTGATATTACGTTCCGACAGATAACCTTTCTTCACTCCCTGTTCGAGTAAGTGGTACAGATTCCCGCATTCGAGGTCGGTACCTGCCAACATAGCGTCGCTTACTGCTGCAGTATTGTCGGTATGTGTTTTATGATGGCTTTTGAAATCGCTGACAGCCCAGCAATCTGAGGTGACGTATCCTGTAAATCCCCATTGGTTGCGTAGGATGTCAGTCAGTAAACGGTTGCTTCCGCAGCAAGGCTGCCCGTCCAGGCGATTATAGGCACACATCACACCATGTACTTTGGCTTGGGTGACTAAAGTCCGGAAAGCTGGCAAATAAGTGTCCCACAAATCAAAAGCTGAGGGACGAGCGTCATAGGTATGGCGACTTGTTTCCGGTCCGCTGTGTACGGCGTAGTGTTTGGCACAAGCCACAGATTTCAGATAGTGTGGGTCGTTACCTTCTAATCCCCGGACAATGGCTGAACCCATTTGTGCAGTCAGGTAGGGATCTTCACCATATGTTTCATGTCCCCGGCCCCAACGGGGATCCCGGAAAATGTTGATGTTGGGGGTCCAGTAGGTCAGACCCCGGTAAATGGTCCCTGTTTTTCCGGCTTTCAAGTCCTCGTTGAAAATAGCCCTTCCTTCGCTGGCGGTGATATCTCCCACTTTTCTGTATCGAAAGTAGCTGCCATTCCGATGGCCTGTGGAAATACCGTTACTTTTTCTTGGGTACGGGCAACACCATGTAAGGCTTCGTTCCACCAGTTGTAGGCCGGAATTCCCAAACGAGGGACAGCTGCCGCCTGATGTTTCATCATTTGTACTTTTTCGTGCAAAGTCAATCGCGAAATGAGGTCTTTCACTCTTTCTTCTACAGGGAGATCCGGATTCCGGAAGGGATAGGTTTGCGCCTGTACCATCATGCTCAGACAACATCCTAAAAGAAATAGATTAAATTTTTTCATTTTTTTTCCATATTTTTTCAATGTTTTCTAAACTGCGTCCTTTGGTTTCCGGTACCATTTTCCATACAAAAATGGCGGCCAGTATACCCATTATACCATAAATCCAATAAGCAAATCCGTGGTGAAACAGGTGAGTCAAAGTAGCATTCTCATTCATGATCGGGAATGTCCAGGAGACAACCAGATTGGCCAGCCATTGTACAGCTACGGCTATAGACATGGCTCCTCTCACACTGTTGGGAAAAATTTCAGCCAACAGTACCCAGGCGACTGGTCCCCACGACATGGCAAATGATGCCGTGTATATAAGCATAAAAATAAGAGATCCGATTCCCACGCTATTCAGATAGAAAGTCAGTCCCAGGGCGAACATACTGATGGCCATACCTATGGCACCGACGATCATCAGAGGTTTGCGGCCAAAACGATCGACGGTCAGGATGGCGACTACAGTGAAAGATAGGTTAATGATTCCGACAATGATGGTTTGTAATAAGGATGCATCTGTACCGGCTCCCATCGTACGGAAAATTTCAGGAGCATAGTATAATACCACATTGATCCCGACGGCCTGTTGGAAAAAGGAAATCAGCATTCCGATTCCAATCACTAAAGCTCCGAATGAGAGCCAATGGGCATTTTTCCCGTTCAGGCTATCACGGATCTGGAAGATTTCTTCGCGGGCGACCTGTTCTCCATATAAACGGGTCAACACACGGGTTGCTCCTGTTTCATTGCCTTTCAGCATCAGAAAACGAGGGGTCTTGGGTACCCAGAATAACAACACGAAAAACAGGATACAGGGTAACAATTCTGATGCAAACATCCAGCGCCAGCCGATTGTATCCAGCCAGTTGGTATCTCCTTGACCTGCAATGTAATAATTGACGAAATAAACCACCAACATACCGAATATAATGGCAAATTGGTTGAGTGATACCAATTGTCCACGCATTTTTGCGGGGGCAATTTCGGCAATATACATAGGTGAAAGCATGGAAGCTATTCCAACTCCGATGCCACCAATGATACGGTAGAAAATCAGGGAGCTGATCATTTCCACTCCCAGAAAATTGAGTTTGTCCGGAATGGCTGAGCCTAAAGCTGATATTGTAAAAAGCAGGGCTGCTACGATTAAACCCTGTTTACGGCCAATACTTCCGCTGATACTTCCTCCCAATGCTCCACCGATAATACAGCCCACTAAAGCACTTGAAATCGTGAAACCTTTGATGGAGCTCGCCATCGTTTCCGTAAGTACGTTAGGTTGATCCCAGAATTGAAAATACCATACGATCAGGCTCAGAATGATCAGGAAGATGGTATAGACAGCCCCTTTACAGGTATTATATAGTTTTGTCAAAAAAGAACTAGCCAGTATAACCAATACTACCACACAAAGACTAATGATAATTTTATATTCAAAGATTACTTCCCGGGCCATACCGGTATCTTGAAATAGAGGCTTTATGAAAAAATTATCGAGTGCTCCGGTTGTTCCCGAAATCACGGCGGTGTCATACCCGAAAAGCAAACCGCCTAAGGCTGCCACCAGCGTGATCCCAAAAATCAAAAATTTGTTTTGTTGATTCATGATACCAATGATTCAAAAGATTCATTTAAGCATACATATTCACAATAGCCTCATACAACTCTTGCTTACCGCTGGTTTGCCGGGGTTCACCCTGGCTGAGGGCATAATTGCGCAAGTCTTCCAGAGATAAAAGACCTGCTTCAAATTCTTTGCCTTTGCCTTTGTCGAAAGAAGCATAACGATCTTTTAGCATCTGGCAGATTGGAGATTCTTCCAGGAGGCGGATGGCATTTTCCAGGGCACGGGCAAAAGCATCCATGCCGGCTATGTGGGCAATAAAAATGTCCTCCAGATCAGTGGAGTTCCGGCGGGTCCTGGCATCAAAATTTGTTCCTCCGGTTCCCAAACCTCCGTTCCGGACAATTTGTATCATTGCTTGTATCAATTCGTAGTTATCAATGGGGAATTGGT
>URJC01000299.1 GCA_900548135.1 uncultured Odoribacter sp.
AGCTGCCAAATTACGGGAAGATCTGGAACTGGTCCGGGAAGTATATCCCGGACTGAACCGGGAAGAGTATCTGGAAGGCCACGTCGCACCAGTTTTTTTCGGATCCGCCCTGAATAATTTCGGTATACGGGAATTGCTGGATTGCTTTATTGAAATAGCTCCCTCCCCCCTGCCCCGTGAAACGGAAGAAAGGATCGTGATGCCGGAAGAAGAAAAATTTACCGGTTTTGTATTTAAAATCCATGCCAATATGGACCCGAACCACCGTGACCGGATTGCGTTCGTAAAAATTTGTTCCGGTATTTTCAAACGAAACACCAATTACCTGCACGTCAGAAATGGTAAGCAATTGAAATTCTCAACTCCAACAGCTTTCATGGCTTCCAAAAAATCAGTCATTGATGAAGCTTACCCAGGCGATATTATCGGCTTACATGATACCGGCACTTTTAAAATCGGAGACACTTTAACGGAGGGAGAGAAATTACATTTCAAAGGTATACCCAGTTTTTCTCCGGAATTGTTTAAATATATTGAAAATGCCGATCCGATGAAGTCTAAACAATTGTCCAAAGGTATCGATCAATTGATGGATGAAGGAGTTGCCCAGTTATTTATCAGCCAGTTTAACAATCGTAAAATTATCGGAACAGTGGGGGCATTGCAATTTGAAGTCATTGAATACCGTCTGTTGCATGAATATGCAGCAGCTTGCCGCTGGGAACCGATCAATTTGTATAAAGCCTGCTGGATTGAAGCACAGGACAACACGGAACTGGAAGATTTCAAAAAACACAAAGCTCAGTACATGGCAAAGGACAAAGAAGGACGGGATGTTTTCCTGGCAGACTCTCAATATATGTTACAAATGGCACAGGAGAATTATAAAAAACTGACATTCCACTTTACTTCGGAATTTTAAACAATGAAGACGAACAGGAATAACAACTAATTAGATTAATTATATTACATCTCATGATAGAAACAGGTAAAACATATATACAGGAAATCACAGTCTCCTCCAGAGATACAGCAGCCGTTTACGGCTCAGGTAAACTGGAGGTATTTGCGACTCCGGCAATGGTTGCTTTAATGGAAAACACAGCCATCCGTTGCCTGGAAGGTATGCTGGAACCCGGGACGGACACTGTAGGTATCCTGATCCATACGGAACATACCAAGGCCACGGCTGTGGGGCAAAAAGTGACTTGTGAAGCGACCATCACAGAAGTGGACGGCCGGAGAATCCGTTTTGAAATCAAGGCAAAGGACGATAAAGGGGACATCGGACATGCTGTACACGACCGTTTTGTGATTAACCCGGAAAAATTCATGAGCAAACTATAAGGAGTCCACAGTGGTCAAATCAACCGAATTACCGGATTGGCACAATAAGACAATCCTAATTGCAGAAGATATAGACTCTAACTACGCTGTTGTGTCAGCCTTATTGAAACATACACATGTCAAAATAATAAGGGCGCATAACGGGGCTGAAGCCATTGACATGGTAACTCAACAGCATGATATAGACCTTGTACTAATGGATATCAGTATGCCGGATACTGACGGAATCGAAGCATTGCGCCTGATCAGGCAACAAATACCGGATAAAATCGTAATAGCACAAACAGCACACGAATGGTCCCATGAGATTGCCGCAGAAGAATTTGATGATTTCCTGCAGAAACCTATCCGGCGGAAAATGCTTATTGAAACATTGAGTAAATATCTGCTATAATATGGAATTCAACCTGACCTCAGCATTTAAGCCTACAGGCGATCAACCGGAAGCGATTGCGCAACTGGTTGAAGGAATTGAACAGGACCGGAAAGCCCAGGTATTGCAAGGCGTTACCGGATCCGGAAAAACGTTCACCGTAGCCAATGTCATCAATCAAATCAATCGTCCTACGCTGATTCTGAGTCATAACAAAACGTTAGCAGCACAGCTCTACGGAGAATTCAAAGCCTTTTTTCCGGAAAATGCCGTCGAATATTTTGTTTCCTATTACGACTACTATCAGCCGGAAGCCTATTTACCGACTACAGATACTTACATTGAAAAGGATCTGGCAATCAACGATGAAATCGATAAACTCCGGCTACGGACCACCGCTTCGTTACTATCCGGCAGACGTGATGTCATCGTCGTATCCTCTGTATCCTGCTTATATGGAATGGCAGATCCCCGTGCTTTTGGTTCCAACGTAACCCATCTGAAGAAAGGCATGACCATCACCAGGAATATGCTGTTACGCCGGTTAGTAGACGCACTATATGCCAATAATGAAATAGAATTTAAACGCGGTTGTTTCCGGGCTAAAGGAGAAACAGTAGACATTTTCCCAGCCATTGAAACTTACGATGGAGTTGCTTACCGGATTGAATTCTGGGACGATGTCATCGACCGGATTTCTTCATTTAATCCGGTAACAGGCCAAACAATCGGCAGCCAGGATGAATTGGATATTTATCCCGCGAATCTGTTTGTTACCGATAAAGCTACGATTGCACACGCTTTATTTGAAATAGGTCAGGATTTGCAAGCTCAGCTTGCCTTTTTAAAGGATACGGGAAAATTCATGGAAGCCAAACGACTAGAAGAACGAGTGAAGTATGACATGGAAATGATACGGGAATTAGGATATTGTCCCGGTATTGAAAACTATTCCCGCTATTTTGACGGCCGGAAAGCCGGCGTAAGGCCTTTCTGTTTACTGGATTATTTCCCTGAAGATTTCCTGATGATAATAGATGAATCACATGTCACTTTACCTCAGATCCGTGCCATGTACGGAGGAGACCACGCACGGAAATCCACCCTGGTAGAATACGGTTTCCGCCTACCTGCAGCCTTCGATAACCGTCCCCTCACTTTTGATGAATTTGAGACCAAAACCAACCAAACAATATACATCAGTGCGACTCCTGCTGATTATGAACTGGAGAAAAGCGAAGGAATTGTCGTTGAACAGATCATCCGTCCGACAGGCATTCCCGACCCTATGATTGAAGTAGTCCCAAGTAAAAACCAGATTGATCATCTGGTCAACGAAATCCAAAAACGGATTGCCCTATCAGAAAGGACCCTGGTGACAACGCTGACAAAAAAAATGGCAGAGGAACTGAGTAAATACCTGGACCGCATCGGTATCAAGTGCCAATATATCCATTCAGACGTCGACACCATCGAACGGGTAAAAATCCTGGAAAATCTGCGTAAAGGGATTATTGATGTATTGATCGGTGTCAACTTATTGCGTGAAGGGCTGGATTTACCCGAGGTTTCCCTGGTTGCCATCCTCGATGCAGACAAAGAAGGGTTCCTCCGTTCTACCCGTTCCCTGACCCAGACTGCCGGACGTGCTGCCCGGAATGTAGATGGAAAAGTGATCATGTATGCGGACCAGATCACCCGTTCTATGCAGGAAACCATTGACGAAACCAATTACCGGCGGGAAAAACAATTAAAATACAACGAGAAACACCAGATCATTCCCCGTCAGATCAAAAAATCCACAGACTCTGCATTGACCCAGGATACCTCAAAAGCTTACATAGAAGAAGAACATCTTAACATGGTGGCTGACCCGGTAGTGGCCTACATGAGTAAGCCCGAAATTGAAAAAATGCTGCAAAAAACCAAAGCAGCCATGCAGAAAGCGGCTAAAGAGCTTGATTTCATGGAAGCTGCTTGCCCGAAAGTAT